>JBEVFK010000111.1:0-57565 GCA_040512325.1 Mycobacterium sp.
CTGATCCTGCTGATCATGATGTTCGTGACCCGCAGCATCGTCGCCGCCCTCGTCATCGTGGGCACCGTCGCGCTGTCCCTCGGAGCCTCGGTGGGCCTGGCGGTGTTGGTGTGGCAGTACATCTTCGGCATTCACCTGTACTGGATCGTGGTGCCGCTGGCGATAATCCTGTTGCTGGCGGTCGGCGCGGACTACAACCTGCTCCTGATTTCCCGGTTCAAGGAGGAGATGCACGCCGGCCTGAACACCGGCATGATCCGGTCGATGGCCGGCACCGGCCGCGTTGTCACGGCCGCGGGACTGGTGTTCTCGGGGACGATGGCGGCGTTCATCTTCAGCGATCTTGTCATCCTCGGGCAGATCGGCACCACCATCGCGCTGGGCCTGCTGTTCGACACGTTGATCGTGCGGTCGTTCATGACGCCCTCGATCGCGGCCCTGCTGGGCAAATGGTTCTGGTGGCCGGTACTGGTCCGTCAGCGCCCGGTCCCGTCCCCGTGGCCGGCTCCAACTCCGAAAAACACTGAAGAATCGCTGGCGTGAGCGGCGGCTCCCGAAGGCCTGACTCCCGGCTCGGGGCAAGCGGCGTCGGCCGCAACGTGTCAACCGAATCGAGGACGGGCCAGTCGACGCACGGAACAATTTCAACGTTTTGTGGAGACGGATTCAACAAATTGTTGTAGCGTCTGATCGCACCACAGTCCTGGAGGTCTCATGCGGTCACCGTCTTCACGTCGTTGTCAGGTCAGCGTGCTGTTCGCAGCATTGCTCGCCACTGTCGTCACTGCCTGCGGGGACGGCGTCGGTGGTGGTGACGCCGCCTCGGAACAGCCCGAGTCCGCGGGAAGCCAGTCGGCCATTCCGGACAATTCCGGGCTCATCGCCGAGATCCAGCCCGATGAGGCACTGGCGGCTGGGCTTCCTCCGGCAGTCGTGGAGTCCAAGACGTTGAACCTCGGCTCCAACATCCAGTCGGCGCCGAACAATTTCTACGCCGAAGACGGGAAGACCCCGATCGGCTACGAGGTGGACCTGGCCAAAGCCATTGCCGCGAAACTCGGCGTCGAGACCTCGTACCAGGACATGGCCTTCGGATCTCTGATCACCAGCCTGCAATCCGGCCGCATCGACATGACCATGGCCGGAATGAATGACACCAAGGAGCGCCAGCAACAGATCGACTTCGTCGACTACTTCTCCTCCGGTATCACCATCATGGTGCAGAAGGGCAACCCTGAGGGCATCACCGGTCCAGACACGCTGTGCGGGAAGGCTGTTGCGGTTGTCCAAGGCACCAGCCATCAGAAGTTCGCCGCCGCACAGAGCGAGAAGTGCCTGCAGGCCGGCCAACCGGCCGTCAATGTCACGGCCACCGACAGCGATACCCAGAACCAGAACCAGTTACGCACCGGCCGTGTCGCGGCCATCCTGAACGACCTGCCCAGCGCGGTCTACATCTCGCGGACTGCGGCAGACGGCGAAGCTTTCGAGGTGGTGCCCGGCCCGCCCATCGAAGGTGGCCCATACGGTATCGGCTTCGCGAAAACAAGTTCCGCTCTTCGTGATTCAGTGGAACAGGCACTCGGGCAGCTGATGTCTGACGGAACGTACACGCAGATCCTGACGAGCTGGGGTGTGGAACAGGGTGCGCTGAAGGAGCCGGCGATCAATGGAGGCTGAGCCCCTGACCGATGAGCCCCTACCCATCGTCCGGCTCCGACACTGGGGCCGATGGGTCAGCGCGGTCATCATCCTGGGTCTGCTCGCCGCAGTGTTCGTCACCCTCGCCGAGGCACAGATCGACTGGGCATCCGTACCGGATTTCGTGATCTACCGTGTGATGATCGTCGGCCTGGTCAACACCGTGCTTCTCGCGGTGGTGGCCCAAGCGCTGGCCATCATGATCGGAATCGTGATCGCACTGATGCGCCGCAGCGCCAATCCGGTGGCAGTGTGGTTTGCCTCTGCCTATATCTGGCTGTTCCGCGGTCTGCCGGTACTGCTGCAGATTCTGATCTGGTACAACCTGGCCCTGGTGATTCCGACGATCTCAATACCGTTGCCATTCGGTGGTTTCCTCCTCAACGAGCCCACCAATGTTCTGGTGAGTGCCTTCACCGCAGCCTTGCTCGGGCTGGCCCTCAACGAAAGCGCTTACATGGCCGAGATCGTGCGCGCCGGGTTGAACAGCGTCGACAGCGGACAGACCGAAGCGGCGAAATCCATCGGCATGAGCCCAGGTTTGACGCTGCGTCGGGTGGTACTGCCACAGGCCATGCGGGTGATCATCCCGCCCACCGGAAACGATTTCGTGGACATGCTCAAGGGCACCTCGATTGCCTCGGTGATCGGGGTGACCGAGCTGCTGCACGCGGCCAACAACATCTCGTCGAACAACCTGTTGGTGATGGAAACGCTGTTCGCCGCGGCAGTGTGGTACATGCTGGTGGTGACGATCGCCGGGTTCGGACAGCATCATCTGGAGCGCAGATTCGGCGGTACGGAACGCAGTGCCGCCGCGCAGGCAGCCAGAGCATTGCGGGCCATTCCGCTGGCAAGGAGTGCCCGTGTCTGATCCGTTGTTGAAAGCCGTCGGTATCCGAAAGAGCTTCGGCCACACCGAGGTGCTGCGGGGTATCGACATGGAGGTCCACCGCGGACAGGTGGTGTGCCTGCTGGGTCCGTCGGGTGCGGGAAAGAGCACGTTCCTGCGGTGCCTCAACCATCTCGAGACCATCGACGCCGGCCAGGTGTGGGTGGACGGTAAGCCGATCGGGTTCGAGCTGCGCGGCGGGAAACTCCATGAGCTACGTGAGCGTGAGGTCGCCAAGCAGCGACGTGACATCGGGATGGTATTCCAGCGCTTCAACCTGTTCGGACATCGCACCGCTCTCGAGAACGTCACCGAGGGCCCTATCCGTGTCCTGGGCGTCGCCGGCGACGTGGCGCGCAAGGACGGACTGGCCCTGCTCGATCGGGTGGGGCTGGCCGACCGCGGGGACGCCTACCCGGCGCAATTGTCCGGCGGTCAGCAGCAACGTGTGGCGATCGCCCGGTCGCTGGCGATGAAACCAAAACTGATGTTGTTCGACGAGCCGACCTCGGCTCTGGATCCCGAGCTGGTGGGCGAAGTTCTGTCGGTCATGAATTCGCTTGCTCAAGAGGGGATGACGATGGTGGTGGTGACCCACGAAATCGGCTTCGCCGCCGAAGCCGCCGACGAGATCGTCTTCATGGCCGACGGCTCGATCGTCGAGACCGGCCCCCCGGAGCGTGTCCTGAAGAAGCCGGAACACGAACGCACGCGCCAGTTTCTCGCCAGGGTGCTCGCGTGAGGCCGATCTCTCCGCGTTATCGGCTGCAGTTCTCCGAGCCGGAGGGCTATCTCGACTTCGCCCGGTTCGGCCCGCCGTCGCATGCCGTCCTCGACACCACCGCCAGGCTGCTCGAGAAGGCGACGCATGCAGGCCCGGCCACCGTGGATGAGCTGATGCGCGAGGAGATCCGCGCCAAGGCTGCCGCGGCGCGTCTGTGCCGCAGCGATATCGACCACATCGTGTTGCAGCCGAATACCAGTCTCGGTCTGATGCAGGCGGCGTTCAACGCCCCCGGCGGTACGGTCCTGGTCTCCGCGGCCGAGTTCCCCGCCAACACCTATCCATGGGCCCGTGCCGAGCAGGCCGGGAGACTGACCGTACGTCGCCTGCCGGGCGGTCCGGTCACCGCCGACCGGATCGCCGAGGCTCTCACCGACGACATTTCGGCGGTCTCGGTCAGCGCGGTCGACTTCCGCACCGGCTACCGGGCGGACCTGGCCGCGTTGCGGGATGTGGTGGGCGACCGCCTGCTCGTGGTGGACGCCATCCAGGGTTTCGGCGTGATCGAGGAGCCTTGGGAGGTAGCCGACGTCTTGGTGGTCGGTGGGCAGAAATGGCTACGTGCCGGCTGGGGCACCGGCTTCACGATGCTGTCGGACCGGATGCTGGACCGGATGGATCCGATCCTGTCCGGCTGGACCGGGGCGCGTGACCCAGGACTGTTCGACGACGAGATTCATCCCGCCGACTACACCGCGGCAGCGTGGTCCATCTCGAACTTGAGCCCGGTGACATCGGGAGCCTTCGCTGCGGGCTTGGAGTTGGTCGAGGAGGCCGGCGTCGGAGAGATCTCCGCCCAGATCGAGTTGCGGGTCGATGCTTTGGAAGACGTCTTGCTTTCCGTCGGCGCGGAGATCGTCTCCGCACGCCAGCGGCGGGCGGGGATTCTGGCTTTCACCATGCCGGATCATTCTGCAGAACAGGTGGGCGCGGCTCTGACCGCCATCGGGATCGCGGCAACCGTTCGGCCCGAACACATTCGGCTCTCACCGCACGCCTCGACATCGTTGGAGGTCGTCCACCAGCTCCGTGCGGCGCTGGGGTCGCTGTCGGCTCCCAGTAGGAGCGCGGCCGCGTCGACGGCGAGTGCCGCCGGTGCCGCCACCCACGAGGTGCTGTCGTCTCTGATCCCTGCCGTGCACGGGCTGGCAGCGATGCTGGGTCCCGGTAACGAGGTGTTGCTGCACGACTTCTCCCGGCTCCCTGATTCGATCGCCGCCATCGCTGGGGATCTCACCCACCGCGCGGTCGGCGGACCGATGACGGACCTGCTCCTCGGCCTTATCCGCCGGGGCACCACCCAGGATCTCATCAACTACCAGACCAACAATCCCGACGGTCGGCCTATTCGGTCGTCGACTGTGTTCCTGCGTGATGCCGACGGCGTGGCCATCGGTTGTCTGTGCGTGAACAGTGAACTCAGCGAGGCCCTTTCGGATGTGCCGCCGAACAGGGAAGAGAGTTTCCCGCCCGATGTGGACAGTCTGCAGCGCTTCCTGGTGGACCGGGCCATCACCAACGTCGGAATCGAGCCGGCGCAGATGAAAAAGCAGCACAAAGCGGCTCTGGTACGGGAACTCGACGAGGCGGGCTTTTTTCTCATCAGAGATTCAGTCGACCACGTCGCACGCCAGCTGGACGTGACCCGCTACACGATCTACAACTACCTCAACGAGATTCGCGGCTGACTGCAGGTGCCGACGCCAGTGATCTCAGGGGCTTCTCGCCAACGGGGCGTCAACGACAGGCCTGCCCAGGAGGGCTGAGCTCAGCGTGACAATCTGGCCATGCCGTTGACGGGGCCGTGGCCCCGGCCGAGCGGATAGGCGGCGCGGATGCACTCGGTGACCCAGAGTTTGGCGAATCCGACCGCCTCGGGAACCGGGTAGCCGTGTGCCAGCGCAGCGGTGATCGCCGCGGCAAGTGTGTCGCCGGCGCCGTGATCGTGGCGGGTGTCCACTCGGGCCGCGGCGAACTGGTAGAACTCGGAGCCGTCGAAGAGTAGGTCGGAGCTGGTTCGCGAGGTACGCAGGTGGCCGCCCTTCACCAGTACCCACCGCGGTCCCAGTGCGTGTAGAGCCCGGGCCGCGTCGCGTTGACTGTCGTCGTCGATGACATCGACCCCGACGAGTAGTCGTACCTCGTCGAGGTTCGGAGTCACCAGCGTGGCCAACGGGATCAGTTCGTCGCGCATGGCGTCGAGCGCACTGGCGTGCAGAAGCGGCTCACCGACATTGGAAGCACACACCGGATCGACGACCAGCGGGACCGTGCCATCGAGCCCTTCGGACTTCCAGGTGGCCACGATGGTCCTGATGATCTCGCTGGACGCGAGCATGCCGGTCTTGGCGGCCTCGATGCCGATGTCGGAAACCACCGCGCTGATCTGTCCGGCGACGATGGCAACGGGAATCTCGTGGAAATCTCTGACGCCCAACGAGTTCTGGACCGTGACGGCCGTGATTGCGGCGCACCCGTGCACACCCAACATCGCGAAGGTGCGCATGTCGGCCTGCAGGCCGGCGCTGCCGCCAGAATCAGAGCCGGCGATTGTCATGACTCGGCGTGGGGTCTGTCCCAGTGCGGTCAGCGGGAGGTCGTGTGGGTCGGCCATGCGTCAATTGTCTCAAGGATTGTTGCATCTGGCCGGGTGTCTGCCAGGCGGGCAATCCGTCGATGACGGTCAGCTTGCCGTCGCAGAACGGCCGACGAAACGAGCCACGGACCTCTGACGTGGGCGAGTCTGCGCAAGTCAGGACGTATCGAGGGTGAGGTGGTCGCCGACAGCGACAACACCGGGTTCGAGCACCGACGCATACACCCCGAACATCAACCCTCGGCCGAATTCCCCGTGTCCGACTCCTCGAACACGGTTGATGGTCTGAAGGACTTTTACCGTGCGCGACAAGTCCTCTGGGTTATGCTCGGCCCCAACGCATCTGGGAACGGGCCCGCCTATTCGCACACCGCAGCCTCCGAGTGTGCCCGTGCGCCCTTCCCACTCGTCTTCTGCGAACGCTACGTCGACGTCGGCGAGCGTCACCTGCATGCGGAACCGTCGCCTGTCCAGGGGTGTGCCGTCGGCCTCGTGTCCCAGTGTCGCCAGCGAGGCCTCGCTCTGGATGGTGAGCGGGTAGGCGTCATAGGCCCCGCCGGGCGCGAGGCTCCGCACCAGCGAGAGCGATCGTTGCGCCACCGATGATGCCCATTGGTCCCAGGGGCCGGTTACGAACTGTCCGACCCGAGGTGATCCTTCGAAGTCGAATTCCGCAGTCTCGCCGTCAGGCGGCAGCGCCTCTTGCAAGATCGTGTTCTGCCCCTCACCGATCATGAGCTGATTTGTTGCCGGTTCGTAGCGCGACCAGTAGGGCAACAGACGTGAGTCGACGTCAACGGAGTAGAGGCGGCCGGTGGGCTCGGAGAAGAAGAATTCCCGGTTTCCTATCACCCCGGTATCGGTGACGGTGATGCGTTCGGTGGCGACAACAGCGAAACCCTTGACGGCCGTGACATCAAGATGCCCGACCCGGCCTACGACGGTGCCTGCGGTCACCACACGTTCCATCTCCTCACTACCCCGCCGGAGCGCGAGGCAAATACGAATCGTGCGTTCCCGAAACACTATCGAGGTACGGCGACGGCAGCAACAGCGTGGTCGCACAGCGATCTGTTTCAACCTGACCATGCCCGCTGTGTAGCGCACGGGAATCGCCGTCAGGACCCGCACGGTCCCGCGGTCGCGCACGTTGAAGACTTTCGTTGCATTCGTCGTTGTAGGTATTGGCCGATCAAACCGATTACAGAGGGATAGGCGCCAGCATGACAGTGCTTCAGGATGAGGTCATTACGGAATTCCGGGCCAACGCCGGGGTGGTGACCGAGGCTTTGGGTGGACACTTCAAGAACGTGCACTTGTTGTTGCTCCACCACACCGGACGCCGCAGCGGCAACGAGTATGTGACTCCATTGCTCTATGTCGAAGATGGTGATCGTTACGTCCTGCTGGGGTCGCACGGTGGAAATCAGAAGGAGCCTTTGTGGGTAGCGAACGTCACCAACATGTCAGAGGTGGTCATTGAAGTCGGCAAGCGCACCGTGAGGGCGGCGCCCGAGGTCTTGAGGGTGGGCCAGGAGTGGGACCGGCTGTACGCCGCGTGTGTGGCTTACTGGCCTGATGTCCTTGAATACCAGAAGCAGACCGACCGCAAGTTCCCGCTGGTCATTCTGACGCCCGCGATGTAGTTCAGTGACGACACGGTTCGCGAACCCCTCTTCACCAAGGAGATTGAATGACGAATACTTCACCGCCCCTCGCGGATACCCGCGATATGTACCGCATCCACACGATGCTCCGCCGCGAGTTCGGAATACTCGCTGGATTGGTTCGCAGCGTCGGTGAAGGCGAGGTGACTCGAGCACGCATCGTCGCTGACCACATCAAGCTACTGAATGTGGTTCTGAACCAGCATCATTCCGGCGAGGACGCGGTCTTGTGGCCAAGGCTGCGCAAGCGGGCGCCCGAGGAGATCGCCCCCGTGGTACATCTGCTGGAAGAACAACACCACGAAATCGATGCACTCACGCTCCGTGTCGACGCTCTGCTGACTTCATGGCTGGCTGATGCCGGGCCAGCGGATCGCGAAGCACTGAGCGAGGCTCTGAGTCGCCTCGCAGCGACGCTGGACAATCACACGCACCTCGAGGAAAAGCTGATTCTTCCCGTGGTGGAGCGGCATATCTTCGCCTCTGAGTGGCAGCACATGGTCGAGGACGGTGCGGGCATGATTCCCACGGACATCATTCCGGTGATGATCGGCATGATGATGTACGGTGGCGGCTCCGAGGACTATCCGGAAGTGCCGAAATCAATTGTGGCTGAGGCACCGAAGGCGTACGCGACCTATTGCGAGCGAATTCACGGCAGGAGCACCCCGCCCGCGTGGTGATGTGGGTTCGGGAACCCTAGTATCCCTTGCGTGACAACGCCGCACCGCGGCACGTTCGAGACCCCGACAGCACGGACCCACCCCCTCCGGGTGGTCAGTCTGACGAGGGGCGGCTTCACCGCGGTCGATGAGCAGCGAGTTCTCGGAACGCCGGCATCGGAGTGCTGTCATGGCTACCGGTGAGGACCTGGATTCCGACATGATCTGCGCCGGCGGCCAAATGCCTGTCGAGGCGCTCGAAGATGGCTTCCGGTGAGCCGTGCGCGACCAGTGCGTCAATGAGACGGTCACTGCCTGAGCCTGACACGTCCTCCTCTGTGAAACCGTGGCGCATCAGGTTGTTGGTGTAGTTGCGTAAGCCGAGGTAGGGAAATTGCACTGCGGGCCGGCCGATTCGACGCGCGTGGTCGGCATCCTCGGTGAGGACGACCTTGTGTTCCGGGGCGAGGAAAGCAGTTGCACCGAGTATCTTCCGCGCGTACTCCGTGTGTGCAGGATTCGTGAGGTACGGGTGGGCGCCGAAGGTGCACTCCCCGGCGAGTTTCAGCGTCTTCGCGCCGAGTGCGCCGATGACGATGCTCTCGGGCGGAACCTGTTCACCGCGCAGCTTCTCCACGTATTCGCGCATGCGATGCAACGGCTTATCGTAATTCGATTGGATCTTTTCGGGGTGTCCCAACCCCACGCCGAGCAGCAGGCGCGGTCCGTGGCGGTCGACGATCCGGTGGTAGTGGCGAGCGAGGCCGGCTGCGTCGTCCTGCCACATGTTGATGATCGCGCTGGCGACCACGGTGGTCCCGGTGGCGGCGAGCATGTCATCGAGCAGGCGCATATCGCCGATCGGGCCGGCACCGATACCGACCCAAATTGTGCTGAAGCCGAGCTCTTCGAGTTCGCCTGCGTATTCGATGCTGGAGTTTCCCAGTGCCGGGTGCAGCCATGCGCCATAAGTGCCCAGAGGCTGGTTCATTGATTCTCTCCATTCGGAAGCCACTGCGGTGGCGAGGACGGCCGATACCTTCGGAGCATGAAGGCTCCCGCTATGGGAGGGTCAACCCCTGGTCCGACACCACCGGCTGATGTCCGCATGTCGTGCCACGGCCGGAATGAAGCAATCGCGGCTGTCGCGCGTTTTCGACCGTATGACCAAGTCTCCAGATACCGGCATTGACTCCATACCGTCGATGGACCCCGCGCTTCTTCCGGACATGCTGCGTCCGGTCATCGAATCAACGGCTTTGGAACGGGAATTGCGCAGTGCTGCGCCGGGGCGACTGCGAAATGCCTTGCAGGACGCCGGCGCTTTCCGGATGCTCACGCCCCGCGAGTACGGTGGCAGCGAGACGCCGCTGACGGATGTACTCGGCGTCTACGAGGGCCTGGGGCGGCTCGATGCATCCGTAGGGTTGATCGTCTGGAATGCGAACTTCGGCTTCATCGGAGCACTCCTGAGCGAGGCTGGTGCTCGAACGATTTGGACGGGTGAACGGGAACCGATTCTCGCCAACTCGGGCCGAGTAGGTACCGCCGAGATGGTTCGCGGTGGTTACCGGCTGACCGGCACATTCCCGATTGTGACCGGGGTGAAGTCCGCCGACTGGCTCGTGGTGTGCGCCATCGTCACTCGCGGTGGCGAGCCATGCTTGGTCGACGGTGTTCCCGACCTTCGGTTGTGCGCTGTGCGCCCGGGTGACTTCACCGTCGAGGAAACCTGGAATGTCAACGCCATGCGGGGCACGGGAAGTCACGACGTCGCGATCGACGACGTATTCGTCCACGAGGATCTCGTCACGCCGCCACTACCCGAGCCTGCGAGGATCGACCGACCGCTTTACCGCGGTTTCATCCCCACCCTGGTTTTTGCGGGGTGTACGGCGGTGACTCTGGGCGTTGCGAAGTCGGCGGTCGACGAGTTCACGTCCCTGGCCACGGGGAGCACCTCGACGAGTGGCGGGCTGCGGGCAGACGACGCGCACACCCAGTACGCCGTCGCCAAGGCCGATACCGCCATCGCTGCAGCACGTCTGTTGCTCTTCGACGCGGCAGGGGCGATACAAACCGCTGCAGAACGCGGCGACGAGGTGACGATTCGGCAGCGCGCATCGTTTCGGGCTGCGATGAGCCACGCCGCCGAGGTGAGCCGGGAGGCGTTGATGGCGATGTACGAAGTCGCCGGCTCATCGGCGCTGTACCGGGGCAATCCGATAGAGCGGATGTTTCGCGACGGGATGGCGGCTTTGCAACATGCCAACCATTCACGGCGCTTTCTCGAAGCCGCAGGTCGGGTACACCTCGGTAGGGAGCCCGGGCTGCCCCTGTTCTGAGTTCCATCACCTTCCAGACAACTGTGGACCAGGCGTGATCTCGGATTCGACGTGAGCCTCTGTGATCGCGGTGCCGGGCGGATCGCTCTCATGCCTACCGGTGGAGCCTCGGCGTGCAGCCCCATATCCCGCAGGCACCCAGAAAGACGTGCATGACTACTGAAAGGGCAAGTGATGGTGTTTCCCCCCGATCGCGGTTCGGCGATCACGGACCGAATGTCGGGCGTTGCCGGACACCGGCCGAGTCGACAGGAACGCACTCGACTCGCGATAGCGATATCAGGGCAGGGTCCGAACCGTGGCACAGCCGAAGCGACCGAGGCGGCGCGCTCGTGAGAGGCCGTATCGGTGTGGTGCTGCTCATCGCGGGTCTACTGCTGACCGGTTGCGCCAGTGCATCTTCCGCGCCGTTGAAGCTGTCCTTCCTGGGGCAGCAGCAGCTGGCGCCTGGAACAGAGGTGGACGGCACCCTGGTGGGCGGATTGTCCGGCATCACCTACGATCCGGACCAGCAGCTCTACTACATCGTCAGTGACGATCGGTCAGTGAAGAACCCGTCCCGCTTCTACACCGCTCGCATCGAGGTGTCGCCTCCAATTGGATTGAGGCCGGTGGAGTTTGTCTCCGCCCGTCCGTGGCGGGATACCAATGGAGCACCCTTCGGACCACTCGATACCGCCGCACGACCGGCGGTCGTGCCGCCCGACGCCGAGGGCATCGCGGTCGATACCCGGCGGCAGCGGATCTACTGGTCCAGTGAAGGGGAGCGTCTCATCACAGACGGAGCCACCAGCGCAACGATATTGGCTGATCCTTGGATTCGAATTTCCGATTTCGACGGAGGTCATCTAGGTGCGTTCACCCTTCCGGCCCAACTGGAGATGAGTGCTGAGGACCGTGGTCCTCGCCAGAACCTGTCACTGGAAGGGCTGACCCTGACGCCAAGCGGGCGGTGGGTTTGGGCGGCGATGGAAGGCCCGCTTTTCGAGGACGGCGGACCGGCGTCGGAGGCGCAGGGTGCATTGACCCGGTTCACCCGATTCGACCCCGAGACCGGACTGCCGACGGGACAGTTTGCCTATCCGGCGGATGCCGTGACTGCAGGGCCCGGCGGGGACAACGGTGTCTCCGATCTGGTGGCCCTGACGGACTCTTCCTTCTTGGTGGTCGAGCGAGGATTCGGCACTCACAATGCCGTTCGGATCTATCAAGCTGATGTCGGTGACGCCGATGATGTACTGACGCGACACGACTTTGGTGGTCCACCGGTACGCCCGATGACGAAATCGCTGGTCGCTGATCTCACAGGTGCGGGAGATCTGGGTCGACTCGACAATATCGAAGGAATCACCCTGGGCCCCAGGCTGTCTGACGGACGACGAACCGTCCTTCTCGTCAGCGACGACAATTTCTCACCGAAACAGATCACACAAGTGTTGGCGTACGCTCTGGCACTTGCCTGGTAGCGCCAAGACTGCCGCGTGGGCATTGCCCCGGAGGGTGATCGCGTCGAGTCTCGGCTTCGTTGTCTTCACGCGGGCCCCGATCGGAAAGTGTAACGAGTGCACGTCCCGCCGACACCACAGGTAGAGCACGCTGGGCCGGAACTGTCCGGGACCGGGCACACCCTGCCATACCGTCCCACGCCGCTTCCGCGGGCGTTGCCCGATGAGCGGCGACTTTATCGGCAAACAGTCCAGTCCTGCTGGTCGACGCTCACCCTGTTCCTCGTGCTCGTGACCATCGCCATCGCATCCTTCTGACAAGGATCGACGAGCTCTGCCGTTGAACCACAAACTGAATGATTTTTCCGCACAGGCCGTCTAGTCGAGTGACGTGCAATGAAACCTGTTGCGTTGACCTTTCACTCCCACACGCTGCACCAGTCAGGAACAACAATGAGTCGATTGAAACAAGGACAGTGCCGATGACGCCTGACGAACGGGGGCCGGCGGCGACGTGTACTACTTACTGATTGTCGGCATCGGCCTCGAGCGGCTTGTGGAGCTCGTCGTGTCGAAACAGAACGCGCGATGGGCCTTTGCCCGCGGCGGCAAGGAACATGGTCGTCCCCACTATCCGGTGATGGTGATCCTTCACGCTGCTTTCCTCATCGGCTGCGTGGTCGAGGTGGGCGTGCTGGACCGCCCGTTCCTGCCGTGGCTGGGCTGGCCGATGGTGGCGCTGGCCGTCGCTGCCCAAGCGCTTCGGTGGTGGTGCATCCTCACCCTCGGCAGGCGATGGAACACCTTGGTGATCGTGGTGCCGGACCTTCCGCTGGTGGTCACGGGTCCCTACAGGTACACATGGCTGCATCACCCGAACTATCTGGCGGTGGTCGTCGAGGGCGTCGCGCTACCGTTGATTCACACGGCCTGGATCACGGCCCTGAGTTTCACGGTGGCGAACGCACTACTGCTGCGCACGCGTATTCGAGTGGAGAACGAGGCGCTCGGGTATGCCGCACCGCGCACCACCGCTTGAGGCACGTCTGCGTACCAAGAGTGAATCGGACTCCTTCCCCGTACGTGTTATACGGTGTGTGTTCAGCAGCCGATATCGGCCCCCTTGCAGAGTTCCTGCGTAGCCACCGGGAGCGACTCGCCCCGGATCTGGTTGGCATCCGCACCCGGGGAATTCGCCGGGTGCCCGGACTGCGGCGCGAGGAGGTGGCCACTCGCGCCGGAATCAGCATCGAGTACTACATTCGTCTTGAACAGGGCCGAGAGCGCAACCCCTCCAGAATCGTATGCGACGCCCTCGCAACCGCACTCACGCTGGATCGATACGAAACCGGGCACCTTCATGAACTCGCCGGTCCGCGCAAGCCCATCGTCGACCATCGTTCGCCGAGTCCGGAAATCTCCGAAGGAAGTCGGGTACTGGTCGAGACGCTCGGGATGCCGGCCATCATCCAGACCCGGTACACGGACGTTCTCGTGTCGAATCCCATGGCCGAAGCGCTGTCGCCGGCCCTACACCGCGGCGTGAACCGCATCCGGTCTCTGTTCATCGACCCGTCGGAGCGGGCGATGCACCTCGACTGGAACCGGGCAACGGCCAATTGTGTTGCGCAGCTGCGATTCGCGGTTGGCGGTGACCTCACGGTGTCCCCTGCCCGAGAGCTGATCGACGATCTGTTGCAGCACAGCGACACCTTCCGTGGGCTGTGGTCGCGCCATGAGGTCAATCACGCCCCCATCAGCCCGATCCGGCTACTTCACCCAACCTTGGGGCGCCTCAAACTGTTCCGGGAAAAGCTCCTTCTCGTCGGCACCGACGATCTCGCCATGGTCGTGTTCCACGCTGAACCCTTCTCGCGGTCGTGGTCGGCCTTGCAGCGCTTGACCGATCTCTCGACTGCGACGAGGCACGAATGACTGAACCGTGATGGGAGCGTAGGAAATCAAGCGGCGGTGGGAGCCAGTGTTGTGGTCGTGACCGCCACCACGGCATTGCTGCGACTGCTCAACCTGAGTCCACAACTTCGGTAGAACAGCCCCTCTGTTCCCCGCCTACCGGATCGAAAAATCGAGCTCCCCGGATGGTGAGCCCGACCGCCACGCAACGAGGCGTGCGATCCACAGTGGGCTTTGATCAGGCATCGGGCGAAAAAGCACCTTCCGACTTCGTCCGGGAGGTGCTGCCTTTTGGTGACTGATCTGCACCGACGTGCCACGGCATACACAAAAAATGCGGCTGATGCCGAGGACCTCGTGCAAGAAACGCTACTCAAGGCGGGGTTCACGAATGACAACAGGGTGGGTCTGACACTACTAGGACCACCAGAGATCTGGTGCTCGGAAACGCACCGTTGGAGACTCGCTGGGCGAGCTGATGCGGGGGCATTCGCCAGAGAGAAGAGACCGGACACCAGCCTGGGCGACAGCCCGAGAAGGGCCGAACAGCACGCCAAGCCTCGGCGTGGAAGACCCGTTCACCGAGGCCCCTTGACAATGGTGAAATCCAAAATGCAATATATTGCGGTAAGGTAAAGCGATAGTTTCCCGGGGCCCTCAAGCGCGGACGGCTCGGGTGTGGCGATCTATGTCGTGGCGACGATGGGGGTGTGTTGGTGGCGTCAGTGGGGGTGAGGTCGGCACGGAGCCGCCGGCGCAGATGAGCTCGGAGGTAGGACCGCGGATCCGGAGCCTGCTGGGGCGACACCATATTGCCTTTGATACCTGCGACTACATGAAGTTGATTGTGCAACAACATGGCAACGCTGGCCGAGATCGTGCGGCGCGTGCCTAGGGAGGGAAAGATATGCAGACGATCACCGAGGGGAACATCACCGATTTCGCCGCGGCTCGCTGGGCTACCGCCCACAACCCGCGGCTGGCGCAGCTCATGCAAGAGATGGTGCGGCATCTGCACGACTTCGCCCGCACCGTGGGGCTGACCGAGCCGGAGTGGGCGGCCGCAGTTCAATGGCTCCGCCGTGCGGGTCAGATCAGCGACGACAAGCGTGAGGAATTCATCCTCGCCTCGGATGTTTTAGGGCTGTCGACGCTGCTCGTCGAGATGAATCATCGCCTGGATGCGGGCGCTACACCGGCAACGGTTCTTGGTCCGTTCCATGTCGATGGCTCACCGGAGCTCGAACTCGGCGCGAACATGTCCGAAGGTGTGCAGGGCACGCCCCTGTTCATCGTGGGCGATGTGCGCGCTGTGGATGGCTCTGCCGTCGGGGGAGCGGTTCTGGATGTCTGGCAGGCCGACGCGGACGGTGCTTATGAGGCCCAACTGCAGGTTGACGAGCCACGGTTACGCGGCAAGTACACCTCGACGCCGGGCGGCGCGTACTGCGTGAGGACTATCGCACCGCTGGGCTACAGCATCCCCATGGACGGCCCAGTCGGCGAGCTGATCGCGCGAACCGACATCAGCCACTACCGGCCGGCACACATCCACTTCCTCATAGAGGCAACGGGATACGAGCCGCTCATCACTCACTTGTTCGAGAGGGGCACGAAGTACCTCGACAGCGACGTCGTGTTCGGCGCAAAAGCCGAGCTGGTGGTCGATTTCGAGCCTCGAGAGCCGGGTCCGACACCCGACGGCCGAACGTGTGAGGTGCCCTGGCTGATGGTGCAATACGACTTCGTACTGCAACCGGAGACGTGATCGCCCAGTTCAGCAATTAGCGATCCAACCGAGACGTGGGGCAGCGTGGCCCTGCGAGACGACACAAGCTGAGCTGATTCGTGGTCCATCGAAGTATGTTGCCGCACAGCGGCGACCACTCAGCTACGCGCTCGCGATGCCGGAACAAACAAGAGCTCACTGCCTGATCCGAAGCGTGACCATGTCCGCTCGTGCTTCCGAAAGGCGTCAGAAAAGGAAATCGCGTTGAGACACCCACACCTGAAGGAATGTGCCGTCAGGGAAACGTCATACACCCGCGAGCCAGCCACCGGCGACACCGTATCAAGTCCGGCTGCAAGTCGCGACCTGGATCGTGCGATTCGTGCCGAATTGGAGCAACGATTCGCCAACGAGGCATTTCCGTTGCGGGGCGAGCTCATGCGCATTGCGCGGCGGTATGCGCCGAGCATCCATGATGCCGAAGATCTGGTGCAGGAAACCTTCATCAAGGCCTGGCTTGCCTTCGAATCATGCACTCCAGGTTCAAACTTGAGGGCCTGGATGGTGCGCATCATGGTCAACACGTGGATTGACAATCACCGAAAGGCTCAACGGCGCCCGAGGGAGGTGCTCGCCGGATCCGTGACCGATGCCCAAGTCTCGATCGACAGACAGCAGCGCACCCTGGTGCCCTCGGCGGAGGAGACGGCGATGACTCTCCTGCCCAATGATCATCTGCGGCAGTGTATCCGGTCGCTACCCATGAATTTGCAGGCAGCACTGTTCTATGCCGACGTGTGTCAGTACCCCGTGAGGCAGATTGCTGAAATCGAGAGCATCCCCATGGGCACCGTGATGTCCCGACTGCATCGGGCGCGGCGTGGTCTGAGATCGGCGCTGTCAGAAGAAAGGTTGCCGAGCCAGGAGCGGTAGGGGAAGTTGGGATCGGGTGGTCGAACACAGTGTTGCCCGTGGTGGTTCGCGCAATTCGGAGGTGTTCGTCGCCGGGGACGCATCGAGGGTGGATCCGCCGACTGGGTGGCAGCGGCGCCCCTAGTGTGGGGCCAGTTGGACCACTTTCAGATCGGTGAGGGCACTGACGTATCGGGCGCCGGTGAGATCGTCGGGGACAACTAGGCGGGGGGTGTTGAGAGCCACCCCGTCCTCCGACCATGCGACCAATGCCGGTCGGGGTGTCTGGGCAGGGGACGTCTCCGCCCCGGAAAGGGTGACCGCATAACCGTCGGCACCGGAGGCCACGATGGCGAGAGTGATGTCCGGATGCTTCGGGTCCTGGCTGGTAAGCGGCTGCGCGGCCGTCAGCAATACGTCCAGGGGGCACCCCAGGTAGGTGTGCGATTGTGCTCCCGTCGCAGTTCGGAACGTCACGGCCTCGGTCCGGCTGGGCAGTGCCCGCAGCGCCTCCAGGGTGTAAGCGAGAACGGTTCGTACGTCGCCGGAAACCGTGACCCCGGCGGGGCCCTGTGACACTCCCGGCGACGGCTGCGCCTGAGATGAACTCGCTTGACAGAGAAGCATGGTCAGCATTGCGGCAAGGATCGCGAGGGCCCGCCGCGAGCCGGCCATCAGACCCAATTGTTGATCAGCAAACCGTGTTTCGTACCGGCCGATGGTGGCCGGTTCCTGACAGTGGACAGCGACGTCGTTCTCCGCCATGAGTTTTACCCCCTGATTTCAGGGATGACATTAGCGCCTGACGACAGCTGTAGAAAGTCAGTCCGAACCCGGCTCCCAGCAATACATCGAGCACCAATATTTACCTTCGGATATTCCGCATGTCAGTCCCTGATGAAGACGGCAGACATCGACGGTCCCTGCTTCGAGTGCAGGCCTACGTTTCGATCAGGGGATACCATCGTCCACAGACCTTGCCGATCGTAAAGTAAAGGGCATTTCGGCAGAATTGGAATATCCGGGGGTGCATCCGGGATCGGTGCCGCGATCGTGCACCGCCTCGTGGCCGACGGCTACCAGGTCGCCACTCTGGACATCACGCCGGCCGAACACAGCCACTCGTACACCGTCGACGTGACCGGCCGTACGCAGATCGACAGCGCTCTGGCTGATATCCGGGCACAGCTGGACCCGGTCACCATTCTGGTCAATGCCCGCGCCTGCGCATTTCTCATCTCTGATGAAGCCGGCTACATCACCGGCCAGATCATAGGTGCAAAACGGTGGTCGAAACACCCAGCAGCCCTGGTCTTTCGGGTCACAGGGCAATGCGCTCGTGACCGGAGACGCACGCTGCTGGTCGGGGAGTCGGGTCATGCCGTTGCACCCGAACGAGTCCGGGCCACCAGGGCGGAGATCGGACTCGGGGCCACGATGCCGCCCCGGTCGAAGGGCGAGGAAGATCTGGTCTCGACACACCCGGGATGGTCCGGCTGCTGTTTCACTCCGATGGCCGTCTGTAATGCTGAGGCCGTGCGGCCGGACCGAATCCCCTCGAGTGAAGGCGACGCCGCCCCGGCGGCCCACCTTCCGCGGCCCCCGGCCGTCGGTGCGGGCGCCGACGCACTCGTCCTCGGTGTGTTGGCTTTCCTGGTGAGTCTTGCGGGCGCAGGGCGGCCGTCGCTGTGGGTTGACGAGGCGGCGACGGTGTCCGCGACCACGCGTTCTCCAGACGAACTGTGGGCGCTGGTGCAGCACGTGGACCTGGTGCACGGGCTCTACTACCTCCTGATGCACGGGTGGGCGCTGCTGACCCCGCCGACGGAGGCGTGGCTGAGGCTACCCAGTGCGGTGCTGGTGGGGGTGGCGACGGCCGGCGTCGTAGCGCTCGGCCGACAATTCTCGGGGCGGTCCGTCGGTATCGCCGCCGCGGTGGTTTTTGCGGTGCTGCCGCGCACCACGTGGGCGGGTATCGAGGCGCGTCCGTACGCGCTGACCATGGCCTGCGCGGTCTGGCTGACCGTCCTGCTGGTCGTGGCGCTGCGCCGCGGTGGAACGTGGTGGTGGATCGCCTACGGCTCGGCGCTGGTCGTGTCCGTTGTGGTCAACGTTGTGGTGCTGCTGTTGGTCGGCGTCCACGCCATCATGGTGGTGGGGTCGGCGCAGTCCCGTCGCCTCATCGCTGCCTGGGCCGTCTCGACGATCTCGGCCGTCGTGGTGGTTCTACCGCTGGTCACCGCGCTCGTGCCGCAGCAGGCCCAGGTGGGCTGGATTTGGCGGATCAGCGGAGTCACCGTGGGTCAGATCATCGGCGAACAGTACTTTCCGTCCGTGTATGCGGATAGCTTGCGGGCGGTGGGTCCCGATCAACAACAGTTGTCCTCCGAGCAGCTCTGGGTGGCGATGCACGCCTGGGCTCGAGTGGCACCGCTGATCAGCGTCGTCGTCATCCTCGCGGTGCTGGCGGTCTGGAAGGTCCGTCATGGGACAACCGAGGTTCAACCCGGCTCGCGCCTACTGGTCAGCGGGTGCGCCGCGTGGATCCTGGTGCCGACGGTGGTGCTCGTCGGTTATTCGGTGGCGGTGCGGCCGATCTACCAGCCGCACTATCTGTCGTTCACCACCCCGGCGCTGGCGCTGCTGATCGGCCTCTGCGTAGTGCTGGTGGGCCGCGAGAGTCGCCGGATCGCCGCCCTCCTCGTGGTGATCGGACTGGCGGCGCTGCCCAACTACCTCGCGCAGCGTTCGGAGTTCGCGAAATACGGGTCGGACTACAGCCAGGTCGCTGACTTGCTCGCGGCCCATGCCACGCCCGGGGACTGCCTGATGATCGACGAGACTGTGGGTCCGTCGGCTACTGACGGCATCGAGGGCGCTCGACTGCAGCATGCCGACGGCCTGATCGACATCGGACTCGACCAGACCGCCGGGCAGCGCGATGCGCTGTTCGGTGCACGCGTGCCGGTTCAGGACCGGGCGGATGCGCTCCGTTCGTGCACAGTGGTGTGGGTCGTCACCGACCGCCGCACGGATGACCGACCTGCCTCCCGGCGAGAGGAAGAGTGGGCGAGCCTGGGTTTGAGACCTGCGAAGTCGTGGCAGTTCAATCAGAGCGAGGTCCTCAGAGCGGACCACGTGCGGGCGGGTCGCTGACGCTCTGCGGAATCGAGGTCAGGTGTTGCAACGCGTTTCGCGGTGGGCTCTCCAGATGCCCAGGCGCGTGGCCGTCGTCATGGGTCTGGCGGCTGTGGCCGCGGCGATTCTGGGTGTGCCGGTGGCCTCGCACCTGACGGCCGGCGGCTTCCAGGATGCGGAGTCGGAATCTGCGCGCGCCACCCAGAGATTGTCGGAGGTCTTCGGCATCGGTGACGTTCAACTGGTTCTGGCGGTGCGCCATCGCGATGGCGCTCGAGACGCCGATGCCGAGGCTGCGGGACGTCAGATGGTGGAGCGGATCGAGCGCAACCCGAACGTCATCGATGTGGTCTCACCGTGGACATCACCACCGTCGGTGGCGGCCGCCCTCGTCAGCGCAGACGGTCAGTCGGGACTGATTGTCGCGGATCTTCGCGGCGGGGAGAGCCAGGCGCCAGGCCATGGGCAGAGCATCGTCGAGGACCTGAACACCGAAGTCCTGCCTGATTTTCCGGAGGTGACGGTGCAACCGGGCGGATCGGCGATGGTGTTCGCACAGATCACCGATCAGACCCTGCACGACGTCCTGATCATGGAGTCCATCGCCGTGCCGCTGAGCATGTTGGTGTTGGTGTGGGTGTTCGGCGGACTGCTGGCGGCATCACTACCCGTGGTGGTGGCCGCGGTGGCCATCGCCGGATCCATGTCGGTGCTCCGGGCGATCACGGTGTGGACCGACGTGTCGATCTTCGCGCTGAATCTCACCACGGCGCTGGGCTTTGCACTCGCGATCGATTACACGCTGTTGATCTTGAGTCGCTACCGCGACGAGATCGCCGGCGGGGCTGATCGCGACCGGGCGCTGCGCACCACGATGAGCACGGCGGGCCGCACCATTTTGTTCTCCGCGCTGATCGTCACGTTGTCGATGGCGACGATGGTGCTGTTCCGCATCCCGTTTCTCCGGTCGTTCGCCTACGCGGGCGTGGCAACGGTGGTGCTGTGTGCGCTGGCGGCACTGGTTCTCACCCCGGCCATGATCGTTCTGCTGGGGTCGCGGTTGGACCGCCGGCGGAGCCGTCACACCCTGGAGTTGCCGCAGCAGAGGTTCTGGTATCGCAGCACCGCATTCGTCATCCGCCACGCCGGGATGTTCGCGCTGGCCGGCACGGTGCTGCTGCTGGTCCTGGGAGCGCCGTTTCTTGGTGCGAAATGGGGCAATCCCGACGATCGAGTTCTTCCGCCGGCGGCGTCGGCGCATCAGGTGGGCGACATTCTGCGCTCCCAGTTCCCCGGTAGGTCCGGGACCGAGAGCGTTGTCGTGATCCCTGAGGCACGCGGATTGACCCCCGCCGACTGGCTGGACTACGGGGTGGCGGCGTCCCAGGTCGCCGACGTCGTGGCGGTCTATGCGCCTACCGGGACCTTCGTCCGGGGCCGTCTGGTCGGCCCCCCGGCAGGTGGCGCCGATGTGGTCGACGGGAGCGCCTACCTGACCGTGGCGGGGGAGGCGCCGCTGTTCTCGGAGGCGTCAGAAAATCAGCTGGTCACCTTGCGCGGGTTGCCTGGCCCGGGCGGGCGCACCGCGGAGATCACCGGCGCCGCCGCCGTGAACTATGACAGTGTTCAGGCCATCGCCTCGGAGCTTCCGCTGGTGCTCGGCCTGATGGCGGTGGTGATCTTCGTCGTGCTCTTCGTTCTGACCGGAAGTCTGATCCTGCCGCTGAAAGCGCTTGTGCTGAATACGTTGTCATTGACCGCGGCGTTCGGCGCACTGGTGTGGATCTTCCAGGACGGTCACCTGGGCGCCTTCGGAACGACACCCACCGGAACGCTGGTGGCCACCATTCCGGTGTTGTTGTTCTGCATCGCATTCGGACTGTCCATGGACTATGAGGTGTTTCTGCTGGCGCGGATTCGCGAATTCTGGTCTCGCAGCGGTGGAACCGCCGACGATCAGGACCAGAGTGTGATCCTGGGACTCGCGCACACCGGTCGGGTGGTCACGGCAGCGGCGCTGATCATGTCCATCTCCTTTGCCGGCTTGATCGCGGCGCAGGTGTCGTTCATGCGGATGTTCGGTGTCGGCCTGGTGCTGGCCGTCCTGATCGATGCCACGCTGGTACGGATGGTGCTGCTACCCGCTTTCATGCACCTGCTGGGTCGGTGGAACTGGTGGTCGCCGAAAGTGTTGCGACGGTTCGTCCGCGCGGAGTGAGCCTGGTGCTCACGGACGCCGATGGGCCGCGTAGAAGTCCACGTGAGCGCGCGCGGCCGACTCCCACGTCATCGACACAGCCAGCGCCCGCCCCGTCGCAGCCCGACTGCTGTCGCCGTATGCGGCTGCCATCGCGTCCGCGAGTCCGCATGGATCGGACGCATACTGCACCGTGTCGCCGAATACCTCATGCAGCACCGGCAGATCCCGTGTCACAACGGGCCGACCCGCGGCCAGTGCCTCCATCGCGGCCAGGCCGAAGCCCTCCTTGGTGGAGGGGAAGGCGAACACGTCGCAGGCGGCAACAAGGGCCGGCAGCTCGTGATCGTCGACGGCGCCGAGGATCATCGGCGCTACGTTCAACTCGGCGCACAGCAACTCGAAGTCGGTCCGGTACTCCCGGTAGTCGAACAACGTCTCCCCGCCCGCGATCACCAGGGAGACAGCCGGAACCTGTTGACGGAAAATGGAATAGGCGCGCACCAGATCCAACGACCCCTTGCGCGGTTCGATACCACCCACCGCCAGCACGTACTCCCCGAGCTGATCGCGCCACCGGGCGCGGTACGGGGCCGCAGCAGGTGACGCCGCCTCGATGAACCGGTCGGCGCGCACACCGTTCGGGATCACCGTCGGTGACAGACCCCAACCCGCGGTCACCTCGGCAGCCACCGCGGCGGACACGCAGATCCGGGCGTAGGGCTCCACCACAGCCTTCTCATGGCATTCCGCCAGTATCGGCGTGGTGAATTGATCGAGATGGTGGATGGTGCGGATGCAGGAACCAACGGCATTGGCGCTGATGCAATCCTGCGCGTGCACGATGTCGTAGTCGTCGGGAGTGAAGCTACGCCGCAACGAGTCGATGGACCGCACGATCCGGTCGGTCACCGTCTCGCCCTCGCCATCGGGGAATTCGACCAGTCGCACGTTGACCGCCGGATCGACCTCCCGGAAGAAGCCCCGGTCGCCCTGGCGCGCCAGCGACCACACCGTCACCTCGAGTCCCATCGCCGCCAGCGCCTCGGCAAGGTTCAGGGTGTGCACCACTCCGCCGCGCGGTTTGGTGGAGTAGGTCACCAGGGCAACCCTCATGGCTGGGCCTGATCTGACGGGGCCCGGTAAGCATCGGTGCGACGTTCGGCCAGGTGGTTCAATACTCTTCTTGCCCGGGTGATTTCGGCCTCGACATCGATGTCCACCTTCGCCAGTCCGCCTTTGGATCGGGTGGTGGCCAGGATGTCGCCGCCGGGCCCGACGACCTTGGCCTGTCCGAGAAAGCGGAGCGAGCCCATGATGCCGGTCTGGTTGGACGACACCACGACCACCTGATTCTCGGCGGCCCTGGCGCAGTCGTACAGGTCGAACAGCCGCGACTGCCGATCGGCAGGCAGCCGCGACGCCCGGTCGGTGACGCTGGCGGGCCACGCCGACAACGCTGCGATGATCTGAGCGCCGTCGAGAGCCAGGGCCCGGGCCGATTCGGGAAAGGTCTTGTCGTAGTCGATGAGCATGCCGACCCGCCCGACCGGAGTGTCGAAGGCGGAAAACGAGTTTCCGGGCAGGTAGGCCAGTATCTCGCCGGCCGGCTGATGCACCTTGCGGTGTCTGCCGAGCTCGCCGTCGCCGGTCACGCAGATCGCCGAGTTGTAGCGGCCACCGCCGGCCGCGCCCTCGGCGTATCCGACACAGACGGTCATCGGTCCGGCCGCCGCGATCACCGCCGCGATCTCGGGACCGTCGGGGTCCAGCGCAGGCGGCGGGTCAGCGGGATCGGGTGCGCGCAGGTCGCCGATATAACCGCCGAGGCAGGCGTCGGGAAAAACCAACAGTTGCACACCTTCTCGCGCCGCGGCTTCGATGATGCCGACGACCTTGCCGACTCCACGATCGACGTCGCGACCGAAGTGCGCCGCCACCGCGGCCATCGTCACCGGAGCCATGTGCACCCACTCACGCGGGTCCCAACCCCGTCACCCCCGACGCGACCACCGTCGTCACCGCCCCGTCGGGCCAGCGGAGCCGCACGCCGGGCTCGGACGTCAGACGCCCGCACACCGCGCTCGCCACGCCGGGCGGCGTCGGCGGGACACGGTGGTCGCGGTCGGCGGTCAGCATGCCAAAACCCGGGAAACACGTCAGCCACGATGCCATCTCAGCACCGGCCGGGCGCGGAATGGCCGAAACATCCAGATCCACCCCCGTACCGCTGGCCTCGGCGAGCATGCCGACGGTGCCGGCGATACCCGCCATGCTGACATCCTTGGCGGCGCGAGGCCGCAACCGGGCGACCACTCCGCCGAGTTCTTCCAGTTCGTCCGAACTGCGGGTGCTGGTGGAGTCCCACTGACGGCCGTGGTAGCCGGGTCGCCAGCCACCGGATACGTCGACGGTCAAGCGGACGTCGTCACCTACCGATCCGCCGCCGGCGGGCACGGGATCGACGGTCCGGCCCAGTGCCGTCACCGCCAAGGAGGCGGGTACGCCCAGCTGTGTATGGCCGCCCAGCACCGGAACCCGCCACGCGGCCGAGGCCCGGGCCAGGCCGCGCATGATCCGTGTCAACAGCGATTGGGTGGGGGCGCCTACTGCGTCGAGCAGGCCCACCGGCATGGCTCCCATCGCGGCGAGGTCGTTGACGTTCACCAGTACCGAGCACCACCCGGCCCATTCGGGGTCGCGTTCCACCATCGACGGGATGATCGCGTCGCAGGCAGCCACCAGGTCGCTGCCGGGCAGCGGCACCCCGTCGTCACCGACGAACCCGGCGGGGCCGAGCCCACCCGCAACCGCGCGCAGCGGGTCGAGCGTCGCGGCCAGAAACGATTTGGTGGAGTGCGCCATACGTTGAATTTGATTGAGCGGCCAACTCATTCGGACGTGGGGTGTCCCGGCCACGATGCAGTCGCCGTGGTTCTCCCAGCCGAGGATGCCGAACTGTGCCGCGTAACGCCGCTGCACGGTGGCATCGAAGCGCAACACCCCCGCCGACTCGACATACGCGCACGCCGCGCGGATCAACGCCGCGCCGATGCCGGTGGCATGGGCAGACGGTTCGACCACCAGCCTGCTGCCGGTCCACCACCCGATATCGGGTGCGCAGCGGGGCGACAGCCGCACTCCGCCGAGCACCGTGCCGTCCGGTGTGGTGGCCACCAGCACCACGGTGCGGGGGTCGTCGTCGAGGTCGTCGCGGTCGGTGCCGTCGAACAGGCTCTGGTCGACGACGAACGCCTCGCGCCGCATCCGCCGGTAGTCCGCCAACTCACCTGTCCGCTCAGCAGACCCGATCAAGAAGCGCGGTGAAGCGCTGATCCGGCTGCCCGCCAGGATCGAGAGGTCCATCGCGGTGTGTCGCACCGCCGTCACCCGCCCAGGTTCTGCAGCACGCTGCACGCGCCGCAGGCGGCGCAGCCGGCCCGTTGATCGGCTCCGGCCATGCCCGCCAGCTCCAGCGCAGCGGCGACCTCGCGTGACACCTTCTCCACCAGCCCGGCATCGGGGGCGTGCGCCTGATCGACATCGACGGCCAGGGTGCCGGGGTGCGGCCGAAACGGCACCACAAACGGGTAGACGCCCATCTCGATCAGTTCTGCGGCGCCGGCGATCAGCTCGTCGGGATCCTCGCCGAGACCCACCAGCAGATATGTCGAGACCTGGTTGCGGCCGAAGACGCGGACAGCTTCCTGCCACGCCTGCCGGTACTGCGCCAGTGGCACGGTGGCCTTGCCCGGCATCCAGCGCCGGCGCACCTCGTCATCGAGCGACTCCACGTGGATGCCAATGGCATCCGCACCTGCCTCCCGCAGTTCGGTGATCACCGCGAGGTCAGCGGGCGGCTCGCACTGCACCTGGATCGGCAGCCCCGGTACCGCAGCCTTCACGGCCCGCACGCAGCGGGCCAGGTGGCGGGCGCCCCTGTCAGTGCCCGCCGACGTGCCGGTGGTCATGACCATCTGCGTCACCCCGTCCAGCCGCACGGCCGCCTCGGCCACTTCGGCGAGTTCGGTCGGACGCTTCACCGCCGTCGTCGCTCCACTGCGCAGCGACTCCTCGATGGAACAGAACCGGCACCGCTGATCGGGTGCGTAGCGCACACAGGTCTGCACCACCGTGGTCGCCAACACATTTCGACCGTGCAGTTTGGCTAGCTTCTCGTAGGGCACCCCCTCGGCGGTCAGCAGGTCGTAGAACTTCGGCCGGTCGATCACCTGCACATCAAGCCCGGTGTCCACTCCGTCGAGCAGGACCTGAGAGCCGTCGAACACGAATGGGCTCAGCGGATTACGGGGAATCGCGGCATTGAGGCCCTCGATCACCAGGTGGCCGTCGTCGCTGGGGCCCGCGCCTGCGGTGCGGCGCAGCGGGGGACGGCCCCGGATGCCCAACAGGGCCAGGTCGACCCGTGTGGAAACTGTCATGACCGTTCTCCTCATACCTTCGAAGTCGGTGTGCGGAAGGTGCTACGGCGAACCTTGCCTGCGGAATTACGTAAGGGGCTGCGGGTGAGATCGATTCGTGACGGCACCTCGACCGCGGTGAGGCGCCTTCGGGCGAAATGGGTGAGGGTGGCGGCGGTGACCTCACCGGCGAGTTGGCCTCCGGAATCACCGTCGACCTCGACGACGGCGGCGACGCCGCGCCCGTCCGGCAGTCCGTAGGCGACGGCGCTGCGCACCTGCGGGTGGGATTCCAGGACGTGCTCGACCTGTGACGGGTAGACGGCGGCGCCGGCGTGCTCGATCACGTCTGCGGACCGTTCGACGACGGTCAGGTAGCCGTCGGCGTCGAGGCGGCCGAGATCGCCGAGGGTGTCCCAGCCGTCGTCGGTGCGTTGCGACTGCCCGCCCACATAGGTGTAGGCGGGTCGCCGGCCGCGTTGCATCCAGATCTGGCCTATCTCATCGACATTCGCGGGACGGCCGTCACCACGTTGGATCCGGATCCGAGTGCCTCCGACGGGTCTGCCCACGCTGCCGGGGTGGCTCAGCCAGTCGGTGCCGGTGATCATGGTGAGCCCGTTGGACTCGCTGCCGGCGTACACCTCGATGACCTTCTCGGCGCCGAGCCAGGCGATCAGCTCCCGTTTGTCCGCCGGCGAGCAGGGCGCCCCCAGGTGTAGCACCGACTCCAGGGAGCTCACGTCGAAGCGGCGAGGTGCACGCACCAGCCGGTGAATCTGACTCGGCGACAACAATGTCCACGTGATGGCATGTCGCTGCACCACCTCGCCGAAACGCTGCTCGTCGAACCCGGCACTGAGGACCAGCCGATGGCCGGTGAGCAGGCCACGGAAGGCATACGTGAAGGCTGCCGAGTGCCATAGCGGTGCGGTCACCAGTTGCACGGCCCGTTGCGGCAGGAACACTGCGACGGGCTGGTCGGGATCGGTCAGCGCGGGCGCTGCGGCCCTGACGATCTTGGGCTGCCCGGTGCTGCCCGACGATATGGGGGCTTTCCAGCACGTCGCCCAGACGTCGGGCAGCTGCGCTGCGCTGTGCTGGGCGACGAACCCCTGCGGCACCCAGGGGATCGACGGATCCACCGGCCGGGCGCCGACGGCCAGCGCGGGGCGCGAAAGCCGCTCCAGTGCGCCGCGTTCGCCGTCGGGTAGTGACGGTGACAGCGGATGGGGGGTGGCTCCCACCTTCCAGATCGCCGCGCAGACGACGACGAACTCGACGCAGTTCGGTAAGGCCACCGCAACCAGGTCGTCGCGTCGGATGCCGCGGGCCAGGTATTCGCGGGCCAACCGGTTGCTACGGGAGTCGAGTTCGGCCGCGGTCAACGACACCCCGTCGTCATCGCCGACCACCACGACCTGTCCGGGACACGCGCGCGCCCGGTCGGTGATGATCCGCGAGAACGATTGGTGTGTCACTGTGTTGTCCCTCAGTGCCCGACCGCGAGCCGCAGCACGGACTCGTGGTAGCTGCTGATGATGGTGGCCGCCACATGCTGTGCGTCACGGTCGACGCCCAGGAAGCGGCCCGAACCCCAGGTGTGCATCCAGGGCAGTCCGATGAAACTCAAACCGTTGACGCCGGTGATACCGCGGGTCTGCATCGGGCGGCCACCGCCGTCGAATGCACTGGCTTCGATCCAGCGATAGTCCGGTCGGTAGCCGATCGCCCAGACGATGCTCGTCACACCTTCGGCCGCCAGGTCCAGTGCGGTCGGGTCGCTGTCCGGCGCCCACACCGGGGTGTAGCGCTGCGCCGGCGGGGCGTCGATGCCCTCGCGCTCGATATAGGCGTCGATGTCGGCGCAGATCGAGTTGTACACCGAATCAGCGTGATCCAGGTGTTTGGTCACCGTGGGCGCGAATGCCAGCGTGGCGTCCTTGCCGTCGATCAGCGTTCCGTACACCCGCATCCCCTCGGCGGCGAACTGACGCAGGTCGATATCGCGCCCTCCGTCGCGGCCGGTGACGTAATGATTGGTCTTCTCGATCGCCGCCTTACCGCCTGGGTACTCCTGGGCGGCCTTCTCGTAGAGTCCCATGTCGGAGAGCCAGGTCATGCAATCGCGACCGCGGTAGAACCGGGCCACGCGGGGGGCGTTGCCCACCGCGAGGTGTACTTGGCGGCCCTCCAGATGCAGGTCCTCGGCAATCTGTGCGCCGGACTGTCCGGTACCGACCACCAGGACCGCCCCCTCGGGCAGTTGGTCGGCGTTGCGGTACTGCTCGGAATGGATCTGGGTGATGGACGGGTCGAGCGATGCGGCGAAGGCCGGCGTGATCGGCAGCGGATAGCCGCCCGTCGCGATGATTGCGTGCTCACAGGTCAGCAGCTGCTCAACACCCTCTGAGCTCAGGGTCAGCTCGAATCCGCCGTCGGGGTCTTCGCGCAACCGGGTGACCCGGGTGTGGGTGCGCACCGGCGCATCAAAGGTCTGCAACCAGCCGTCGAGCCATTCCACCACCTGATCGCGGGTCATGAAGCCGTCCGGGTCCGAACCCTGATAGGTGTAGCCGGGCAGCCTGCAGTGCCAGTTCGGGGTCACCAGGGTGAAATTGTCCCAGCGGCTGTCGGACCAGGCGTGCACCGGCGTCTTTGCTTCCAGAACCACATGCTCGATGCCGGCGCGGCTGAGGTACCAGCTGACCGAGAGTCCGGCTTGCCCGGCGCCGACGATGGCGACGGGTACGTGCTCGCGGGTAGTCATCCCCGCTCCAGGGCGGGCTGCATCGCGGTGACCTGGATCAACGCCGTTGACGCGAATCGACTTGCGGTGGTGCGGATTTCATCATTGGTGGCGGCCGCTGAGGTGCAGGCAAAGCCGAACTTCGCCCGCACCCGGTCGCTGGCTTCCGTCAGCGCTGTTCCTGACCGGTCAAGGAATTCGGCGACGGTGTAGCTGGCGCCGGTGGTCAGATAGTCGTGCATCACCAGGCTGGGAGAGTAGCAGCGCTGCCGACTGCCGTCGGGCCACTGCAACTCGAAGGTCATCTCAGGCATGGGCCAGCTCCTGCCACTTCGCCGTGTCCGTGGCACCGATCTCGGTCAGTGGTCCATACACATCGGGCCTGCGGTCACGCAGGTGGAACATGCCCGCCCGCATGGCACGGAACGTGCCGTCGATGTCCACCTCGGCGACGGCCATACCGCTGCCGAGAAGTGTTGTGGCCAAGACATTTCCGCCCGGATCCACCACCTTGGCGTTGCCGACGTAGCGCAGCGACCCGAAGGTGCCACTCTGATTGGAGGCCATCCAGAACACCTGGTTGTCCAGAGCCCGTGCGCTGTCGAACAGATTGAACCGGTACGTCCACCGGTCGTCCTGCAGATTCTCGGCGGTGGCGGTGCGCGCCGCCGGCCACGCGGACAGGCTGGCGATGATCTGGGCGCCCTTGAGCGCCATGATCCGCGCCGCCTCGGGGAAAGCCTTGTCGTAGCAGATCTGCAACCCCACCCGGCCGATCGGCGTATCGAACACGTCGTAGTCCGAGCCGGCTGAATACGACATGCCCTCGCCCAGGGGTTGGTGCACCTTGCGGTACGTGCCGTAGATCTGGTGGCCGTCGAGAACCGCCGCCGTGTTGTAGCGGGTTTCGCCGTCCTCGGCCAGCTCGCAGAATCCGATGGCGATCACCAGGTCGCCGATGATCTGCTGCACCCGGGCGATCTCAGGTCCGTCCAGGCTGATGGCAGGCGGCAGGGACCTGTTGGTGGTCTTGACCGTGTCGCCGTGATTGCCCAGCGACGAGAGGTATCCGCCGATGGCCGCTTCCGGCAGTACCAGGAAGTCGACGCCCTTTTCGCGTGCCTCTTCGACGAGCGAAGCGATCAGTGCGTAATTCTGTTCCAGGTCACGGGTGAAATTGGCCGCAACCGAAGCGAGTGTCGTCATCTCGAATCCTCAAGTTCCTCAGTACTTTCCGGGTCAGACCATGTAGGTGGAGTTGATGATGGCGCCCTGGCGGGCGTAGTGGATCAGCGCGTCCTGCACATCGAGGGGATGGGCCGGGATGACGCCTTCGATCAGATCCTCCTCGCGGCCACCGTGCAGTGCCAACCCGAAGCGGCAGCAGAACACGGTGCCGCCCTCGCCGATGAACGTGGCCAGCGAGTCATTGATGTTCTGCTCGCCGGGGAAGCCGGAGTCGCCTGTCTTCGGAAATCCGCGCGTGGCAAGGCAATTGATAGCTCCGGGGCCGTAGAAGTACAACGCCGATTCGAAACCCTTGCGCAGCGCGCGGGTGGCCTGCAGCACGGCGACGAAGCTCACCGAAGACTCGTGGGCGATGCCGTGCACCAGGGTGAAGTAGGACTCGCCGGCTTCGGCCTGGTAGTCGGGGAAGATCTTGGTACTGCCGTAGATGTTGGAACCCTTGGGCAGCGACGGGTGCGGGATCTCGGCAAGCGAGGTCGTGATGTTCTCGGTGATCGACTCGTCAAAAGGCATGGGAATCTCCGTGTTTGGGGGGTGCGTTCAGGTCTCGCGGCGACTGTGCCGGGCGGCCGACTGGGATCTTCGGCTGGTTCCCATTACAGGCCTGCCAGATTGCCGATTGGTTAGGTGCGGAATACGTCTGTGTTAGGTCGAGCTCACATCGGAAACACCTGCGTAACAACTGCTGCGCCGAACCGAACCACCACATCCCGGACCAGGCCGGCCGGTGGTTCCTAGCGGTCGGCGGCGGGCGAGCTCGCTCTGATCGCTGCCTCGGCCCGGTCCACATGGCGGCGAACCAGGCGGGGATAGCGGCCGCGGTCCGGTCGGAAGATGTCGTGGGGTGAGTCGTCGAATTCGACCAGTTCCGCGGTGGGGAACAGCCGGGCGTACCGCTGCCAGTCGGCCTCGCTGACGAGGCCGCTGCTGAGACTGCGGACGGCCAGCAACGGCAGTTGCAGTTGTGACAGGGGTTCCCAGAACGACCGCTCCTGTGCCGCCGCGAACGTCTGCAGTGCTGCGCGGGTGTCAACACGCTCACGAACAGGTGATCCGCGCCAGCGGCCGTCGAGCAGGCTCTGCGCCGCCGCGCGTTCCACGATTCGTTCTTCCGGAAGGTAGTCGCCGATTGCGATCGACAGCACTCGGCCGGGATGGTCGATCGCCCACTTGACCGCGTAGGACGTTCCTCTCGAGAACGTGACGAGGTGAACCGGCCCGTCGGCCACTGCGTCGACGACGGCATCGACGTCGCCGCTGAGCGCGGCGAGGTCGTACCCGTCCGAAGGCGCACTGCTTTGTCCGTGACCGCGGAGCTCGACGACCACCAGCCTGCGGCCGAACAGCGGGGCCACTTCTTCATAGTCGTCGGCGATGTCGGTCATGCCGGGAACGAACACGATCGGCGGCTTGCGGTCGTCGTCGCCGGAATCGAGGTAATGGAGGCGAGCGTCGCCGCTGGGGGTGAAGCGTGATGCGATCATCGTCATCCTTCGATGGGCGGGCGCACCCGGAGCGGCACTGCGGCTACCTGCTTACCACGGGACCGAGGTGTGGCTTGACTCTCCCGTGTCCGGCGACTCCACGGTGGGGCCTCGGCGATGCCGGTTCAGCAGCCGCCATCCGCCGGCCTGGAACCGATTGCGGGGCTGAGCCGTCGGTGGCTTGTCGCGCTTCGTGGTACACCCCTTGACAAACCACTAACCTGATGTGCAATATATTGCACATCACCGATCACGGCGAAACCTGCCGTCCGAACCCGAAGGCATGAATGATGATGAGAACAGCTCTGACGGCGATGACGATGGGCATCGCGGTGGCGGCCATGACGGCGGGGTGCGGGGGAGCGGTAGCCGAGGTGGAGCCGGAGTCGGTGGTGAGGCCGACGGTGGTGCTGGTTCACGGTGCGTTCGCTGACTCATCGAGCTGGAATGGAGTCGTCAAGTCGCTGGAGGCCGACGGGTATCCGGTCATCGCGGTCGCCAACCCGTTGCGCGGCTTGTCCACTGATGCTGACTACGTACGCAGTGTGGTCGACGGCGTGCCGGGCCCGGTGGTGCTGGCCGGGCACTCCTACGGCGGGTCGGTGATGAGCCAGGCTGCTGACGGGCTGCCGAATGTCAAAGCGCTGGTGTACATCGCCAGCTTCATTCTCGAGGCGGGGGAAAGCACGGGAGAGTTGGCGGGCAAGTTCCCCGGCGCCGAGCTCGGACCGGCCCTCGACAAAGTGCCCTTCCCGCTGGCCGGCGGCGAGACAGCGGACGACCTCTACATCAAGCAGGACCAGTTCCGCCGGGTGTTCGCCGCGGACGTCCCGGAAGACCTGACCGCGCTGATGGCCGCGACCCAGCGGCCCATTGCCGCTGCGGCACTGGAAGAGCCGGCTACCAAGACTGCGTGGAAGACAATTCCGTCGTGGAACATGGTGACCACTGAGGATCTCGCGATCCCGGCGGAATCCATGCGGTTCATGGGGGAGCGAGCGAAATCAACGAATGTGGAGATCGAGGCTTCCCATGCGGTGACGGTCTCGCAGCCGGAAGCGGTCGCGGACCTGATCAACCAAGCCGCCGACTCGACACGCAGCTGACCGACGACATGTCGGGCGACCTGGCGGCCGGGTAGTCGGCAAAGCGCAGATCGACCCGCAATCGCGCCGCGGACAGCTGCATGCGGCGGCACCCGAGGGGCTACTGACCAGCGCCGCACATCGAAGAGTGAGGAAGAAGATGCACAACACAACGGCCAATGACAGCAGCCAGCGGCGTGACAGCCAGTACGACTACGTGGTGATCGGCGCCGGATCGGCGGGTTGTGTGCTCGCAGCCCGGCTGTCGGAAGATCCGACCGTGCGGGTGCTGTTACTGGAATCCGGCTCGGCCGACACCCGACCTGATATCGCCGCGCCACCGGCATGGCCGACGCTGTGGGGCACCAGCGTCGACTACGCCTACAACACTGTCCCGCAAGCGAATACCGACGGTCTGACGCACAACTGGCCGCGCGGTCACACGCTGGGTGGCAGCAGCAGCATCAACGCACTGGTGTTCCTGCGCGGGCACCACAATGACTTCGACAGCTGGGCCAAAGACGGCTGTACGGGGTGGGACTATGAGTCTGTGCTGCCGTACTTCCAGCGCATCGAGACGGTCAGCGATCGGGATCCGCGGTACCGCGGCACCACCGGACCGATGTCGCCCGCACCTGCGTCGACCGAGATGGCCAATCCGTTGTCCCAGGTCTTCCTCGAGGGGGCGGTGGCGGCGGGCCATCGGCTGACCGACGACTTCAACGGCGCCCACGCGGAGGGCGCAGGCTGGCACGACTTGTCGATCGCGGACGGCACCCGGCAGAGCACGGCCGCCGCCTACCTGCACCCGGTGAGTGGCCTCCGGCCCAACTTGACCATTTCCACCGAGTCCCGGGCGCGAAAGCTCCTCATCGAGGGGAACCGCTGCATCGGAGTCGAATACGATCGCGGCGGCACGCGGGTGAGCGCATATGCGGATGCCGAGGTGGTGATCAGCGCGGGCGCGGTGGACTCGCCGCGACTGCTGCTCCTGTCGGGGGTCGGGCCGGCCGCCGAACTCGAAGCCGCCGATGTCACCGTGGTGCACGACCTGCCCGGCGTGGGACGCAATCTGCACGATCATCCGCTCTGCGGTGTCGTCTACGAGGCGGCCCAGCCCATACCTGCCGGCCGCACCAATCACGCGGAGACCTCACTGCTGTGGCGCAGCGACGAGTCGCTGGCCGGCCCGGATATGCAGCTGATGTTCATCCACGTACCGTTCCACCTGCCGCACCTGGCAGCTCCCGCGAACAGCTACACCTTCTCGATTGCCACCGTGCCCGACGCCCGCGGTTCGATCCGCCTGGCAGGACCAGACCCGACCACCATGCCGCTGATCGATCCCAATTATCTCGGCGCCGAGTCCGACGTACGGCGGATGCTGCACGGATTGCAGGTGGCCCGGGAGATCGCGGCCAGTGAACCGTTCGCGCCATGGCGCGGCCGCGAGGTGCTTCCCGGACCCGACGTCACCGACGACAAGGCGCTCCGCAGATTCCTGGCGCACAACACCGGCACATACTTCCACCCCGTCGGCAGCTGCAAGATGGGCACCGGATCTGAGGCGGTTGTCGACCCTGACCTGCGGGTACACGGGCTCACCGGGCTGCGGGTGGCCGACGCTTCCGTCATGCCCAGAATCGTCCCCGTCAACACCAACGCCGCAACCATCATGATCGGGGAAAAGGCCGCTGATCTGATCCGCGGGTGAAGCCCTGGACCGGGTGCACGTCGCCGTCATGCAACATGTTGCGTGCCACGTTGAGGATTTCAGCGCGGCCTTACCTAGGATCTTCTGCATGCCGGTGCCAGATGAACACGGAAGACATCGACGGTCCCTGCTGCGCGAGCAGGCATACGAATCGATCAGGGATGCCATCGTCAACGGCACGCTCGCACCCGGGGAGACGTTGCGCGACCCCGAACTGGAGAAGTGGCTGGGCATCAGCCGCACCCCCATCCGGGAAGCCATCGCACGATTGGAAACGGCCGGGTTGGTTCACACGTTGCCCGGCCGTTCCACCGTGGTATCGATCATCGACCACAAGGCGGTCCTCGATGCCCAAGCCGTCGCGGCCGCCCTGCACTCGTTGGCGGTCCGTATCGCGGTTCCGCTGATGAGCAAGAACGACTTCGCAGCCATGGTGCGGGCCAACAAGGAGTTCGCGGCTGCGGTTTCGGCAGCGGACCCTGAATCTGCGATTCAGGCCGACGATCAATTTCACGGTGTCGCCGTCGCCGCCAGCCAGAACCAGGCGATTCCCGTGGCTCTGGAGCAGGTCACACCAGTACTCCGCCGAGTTGAGTTCCTGCGCTTCTCGTCACTTTCCGGCCGTCAGTCCATAACGCAGCACAAACGAATCATCGATCTCTGTCGCCAGGGTGACGCGGAGGCTGCCGCGGTGGCCGCACAGCAGAACTGGGAGACCCTGTCGCCGATTCTGGACGGGTTCGACAAGGCCTGACCACTGCTCGAATGGTCAGATCGCGTCGTGCCGGGTCTCAGCTGCCGGTAACGGCTTGCCGTCTCGGGTCGGGGGTGCTGTTCCGGTTTTCGCTTGATGCACCTTCAAGGCGAGTTGCAGTGGGAACCACTCCGACGCGGCGAGGATGTCGAAACCGCTGAGTTGAGACGCGCGGGTGAGCCGTTGGTTCAAGGTATTGCGGTGAACGAACAGATCCCGCGACGCGGCGGTCTGACTCCGGAAATGCAGAAACGCCGCCAGGGTGTTCAGCAGATCGGTGCCCTTGACCCGGTCATACTCCGCAATCCGTGCGATTGCGGTCGCGTAGCGATCGCGTACTGAACTGGCACCGGACACCCGGTTGAGCAGCAGGTGATGACCGACGTCGTCCAGGGTGAACACCCCGTTGGGACTGGCCAGGGTGCTCCCGATGGCCATGGCCTCCCGCGCCTCGGCCAGCGCGCCGTTGAACTCATCGAACGCCGAGACGGGGCGGGAAACTCCGAAGGTGAGGGCGGTGCCGGTGGTGGACCGCAGGCGGGCGCACACTCGCAGCAGTGGCACGCGCAGAGCATCGGCGGCATCAGCTTCCCCATTCCAGGGGACCAGCGCCACGGTCTGGTGGGCTGTCACCGCGAAGTGGGTGTTCGCCGGGATCTCCGGTAGTTCGGCCAGCAGTTCGTCGAGGCGAGGACCGATCTTCACCGAACTGACATCCACACCCGGCACCGGTTGCGAGGCAATGCTTCCCACCACAAAGGTGTAACCGCCTGCGTTGTCGAGCCCGAGTGCCGACGCCCGTCGCCGCAACTCGTCGGCACCGGCGCGTCCGGACGAGAGGTCCCGCAGAAACCAGCTGAGGCCGTGGCGTTGGGTCAGTTCCTCGGAGAGAAGGGCGAGCTTCAATGCGGTGGCGGCGTGGTGGGAAATGGTGGCCACGGTGGCGACGTCACTGGTGGTGAAGCGGGCAGGCTGCAGCCGATAGCAGGCCAGGATGCCGAGTTCGTCAGCGCCCACCCGGACGGTGGCCGTGGTGACCGAGTGCGCGATCCCTCGGAACACCTGTCCCACCTGTTCGGATGCAGCTCGCCAGTTCAACCTGCCGTGGCGGATGTCTTGGTCGATGTTGAGCAGGTCGTGCCGAACACCGTCGAACAGCGCCCGTGCGGCGTGATCGGCGGCAGGGGCCAGCGCCTTGATGTGCATCCGGTCCGCACCCGAGGGGTCGGTGACCATGGTGATGGCGAAACTGGAATGCGTGGTGTCACGGGCCATCTCCGTGGCGCTGTCCAGTGTCTGCGTGATGGGTGCGCCCGAGGCGACCATCGCCGCCAGCTCGGCGATGCCGTCTGCCACGCGGGTGTGGTGTCGGGTGGCCTCGAGGAGCTTTTCGGTTTCGAACGTGCCGGCAACCAGCGAAGCGACCCGTTCGACGAAGGGCACCTCGGACGGGTCGAATCGATGTCCGTTGGTGGCCCAGACCGTGATACACCCGAGCAGGTCATCGGTGCGGGACACGATGGGCACCGAGAAGATGGCACCGTACTGCTCTTCGCCGATGCCCGGGTAGGCCAGAAAGTGCGGATCCTCCGACAGCTCGTCGGCGATCAGATAGCTCTGACGCGACGCGGCGACCCATCCGGTTACGCCGTCGCCGTAGGCAACCCGGAGAGTGCCCACCTGACGCGCCGCCGGACTCTCTGTCGCGCCCGCGAGCACCAGCTCGTTGGTCTCGACATCGAAGACGTAGACGTAGACGTCGCGGTCGATGCGCCCCCCGGCGATGGCTTCGGCGATGCCCTGAAGTACGACCGGCAGTTCGTCAGACGAGCTGATCGCGTGGGCAATGTCCTGCACCGCCCGCAACTCGACGCCTGCCATCGCTGAGTCCGCCATGGCTAAGGGTAAGCCAAAACAGCTGTGTCGCACAGTGCGAGCGGCACCCATCGAGTTAGATGCGATCCAGGTATCGCTTCACTTCCCAGTCGCCCACAGCTTCGCGATGACGATCCCGCTCCCAGATGCGGGTGGCGAGGTAATGGTCGACAAACGTGTCGCCGAAGGCTTTGCGGGCCACCTGACCGTTCTGGAATGCGGTGACGGCCTCGGCCAAGGAGAACGGAAGCTCAGTGCCTGGCTTGTCGTAGGCGTTGCCGACCACCGGTGCCGGCGGTTCGATCTCGTTCTCGATGCCGTGCAAGGCGCTGGCGATACACGCAGACAAGGCCAGGTAGGGGTTCGCGTCAGCGCCGGGCAGCCGGTTCTCCATCCGGCAGGACGGCTCGTCGTTGGCGATGATTCGCAGTGCGGCAGTGCGGTTGTCTTCGCCCCATGCTGCGGACACCGGTGACCACGAGCCGGGAACTCGCCGCTTGTAGGAGTTCACCGTGGGGCAGTAGAGGATTGTGAACTCGCGCATGGTTTCCAGCTGTCCGGCCAGGATGTGCCGCATCGTCGGTGATGGGCCGTTGCCACCCCACATCGCGTTTCGTCCCGGTTCGCCGACGCGGGCCACGCTCTGGTGGATGTGGGCGCTGGAACCGGCCGATTCGGTATTGACCTTCGCCATGAAGGAGGCCAGCAGACCGTGCTGTTCGGCGATACGACGCACACCGTTCTTGTAGATCGCCACGCGGTCGGCGGTCGTGAGGGCGTCACCGTGTTCGATGTTGATCTCGATCTGGCCCGCGCCGTACTCGGTGTTCGATGCCAGAATCGGAATATCACACGCGCGCATGCCTTCTCGGATGGCGCCGATGACGTCTTCGAGCGCGGCCGCGCGATGCAGGCTGAACGTCGCCACCCCCGGTGTCGCCGGCGTGAGATTTCGGAACCCTTTTGCCGCTGCCGATTCCGACGTTTCGCGGTACAGGTAGAACTCGAGTTCGTAACCGGCGGTGAAGCTCAGACCCAAAGCTGCGGCCCGCTCGACCTGCCGTTTGAGAACGGTGCGGGGAGCGACCTCGACGAGCGCCCCGGCAGCATCGGTGACGTCGCAGAGCACCACCGCCTGACCCGGGTCCCACGGAATCGGCCGGATGGTCGACAGGTCGGGCTTGAGCACAACATCGGAATAGCCGGTCTGCCAGCCCGAGAATTGCAGGCAGTCCATCAAGGTGTCCTCGATATCCCAGCCGAAGACGATGTTCGGCACCGTCGACCCGCGGCCGACGATGGAGTCGAGAAAGAAATCCGCGGGAACGAACTTGCCCCGCAGCAGGCCGTCGATATCGGGCATGCCGAACTGCACCGTACGAATCTGGTGCCGGTCGAACAGGGCGCGTATCTCGTCGATACCGACCCCGGCGGCGTCGGTGGGTTTGATGCCGTTGACCAGCTGATTGCCGACCTGGGTATCCGTCATGGTGTTCCTTTCCCGGGCTTACTGATTCGGTGTGGCACGGTGCCTCGGTCTGAGTTCCCTACAGACGGTGGCGACCTGCCGACAGCAACGTCGCGTGCCGGTACGGGCCATTGCCAAACCTAGCCGCGCGCCGGTGATCAGACAGCGTGCAGAGTGCCCACAATTTCATGGCATCCCTGGCCGGTGTGGGCGGTGCGCCGTACGTTCTCCACGAACGGTCAGCAGGTCTTTGCCCCTGGCCACAGCCCGTGTCGGGACTGCCCCCGCGCGGCACCTCTGTCAATGACGACAACTTCCTCAGTGACCAAACTTCGAATGACGAGGGAACCAAGATGAGCGTGACGCCAGAGCGTGAACGCCAGGAACGCGTCGATGTCGACGACCAGGAAGACCGAGACCAACTGGAGGGATTCGGCTATCAGGAGGTGCTGCGGCGAACGATGGGTCTGATGCGGGCCACCGCCGTCAACATCTCGACCTCATCGGTCGCGACGGCCATCTTCACGCTGTTCGCCTTCGGCATCACCACCGGTGGAACGTCACTCATGGTGTGGACCTGGCTGATCGGGTTCGTCGTGATGTTGCTGATCACGTTGATGTTCGCCGAGCTGGGCGCCAGCATGCCCCTGGCCGGGGCGCTGTACCAGTGGGCCAGCCGCCTTGTCGGGCCACGAACCGGCTATCTGACGGGATGGCTCTACGCCGCATCGCAGGTGGCACTCGTGAGCGCGGTCGCCTACGGCATCTCGCCGTTCGTCGCGTCCCTCTTCGACGTGGAGCTGACTCCTCAGCAGCAGCAGCTGGTGGCGATCGCCATCATCGTGGCCTCCACAGCCCTGAACCTCATCGGGGTGATGATCGCTTCGGCGGTGGCCACCATCGGGGCGGTCGCCGAGGTCGGCGGAATGTTGATCCTGATCGTCGTGCTGTTGGTGGCGGGGTTCGGCAATCAGCCGGCGTCCGTACTCATCGAGCCTCGCGGTCTGCCCGAAGACACGGTGATGCTGACAGCGTTCCTGGCGGCGATGTTGTTCGGGTCCTGGGCCTGGACAGGTCTCGAGATGGCGACCGACATGGCCGAGGAAACCAAGGACGCATCCAAAGTGATTCCGCGTGCCGGTATTTCGTCGATCGTCACAACCTTTGCCGTCGGCATGGTGTTTCTGGTGGTCGTGGTGCTCGCCATCCCGGGCAGCGTCGAAGACGTGGTGGCCGCGGCCAACCCGTTGCAGGCGATCATCGAGGGAAACACCGGTGCGCTGTTCTACAAGGTGATTGCCGCGGTGGTGATCATCGCGGTATTCGTCTGTGCGATGACGAATCAGGCTCTGACAGCGAGGATCATCTTCTCACTGGCCCGGGACAAGCGGGTGCCCTTCGCGGACAGCCTGGCGAAGGTGCCGCACCGCTCTCAGGTTCCGCACCTGTCGACGATGCTGGTGGGCATCTTGTCCTCGGTCATCATCATCTTCATCGATGCGCTTGCTGCGATCACCACGGCCTGCCTCACGGGATTGTTCCTCTGTTATGTGTTGGTGGTGTGGGCGCAACTGATCCAACGGCTTCGTGGGCGGTGGAGCGCCACGGAATGGAGTCTCGGCAGATTCTCCTTGCCGGTGAACATCTCGGCCGCGGTGCTCGGCACCGCCCTCACCGTCAACCTCGCCTGGCCACGCGGTGACGATGTTTGGTACAACCGCTTCTCGAGCATCTTGTTCGTGGTGATAGTCCTGGTGGTAGCAGGTGTCTATTACGCGGTCGCGGGAACCGAGGGCCGCCGTTCGATCAACCGGGTGGAACCGATCCCCGGCCGCCGTAGCTGACCTGAAACGAACCGAAAACCGGACTGCGAGAGGGAGAACAATATGCCGAACTGGTCGGATCTGACTCGGGAAGAGGTCGGCGCGGCAGCGCGTTCCGGCGCCGTGGCCGTGCTGCCCGTCGGTGCAGTCGAACAGCACGGGGCACATCTGCCCACCGGCACCGATGCCGTGTTGGTCGCGCATGCGGTCGAGGACGCCGTGGCCAGGACCGGCGACATCGCACTGCCTGTCCTGGCGTACGGGTGCTCGCTGGGCCATACCGAGCACTGGCCCGGCACGTTGTCGCTGAGCGTCGCGACGATGACGGCAATCGTGAGCGACATCGGTCGATGGGTGCACGCCTCGGGTTTCCGGAAGCTGGTGGTGCTCAACTCGCACGCCACCAACGGACCGCCGTGCCAAAGTGCGCTGTTGACACTGCGGTACGAATTGCCGTCGTTGCGAACGCGATTCACCTCGCTCTATGACATCACACCCCGGGCGAACGCGGGGTATCTTGCCGACGCCGAAGACCCCCACGCCAACGAAGCCGAGACATCGATGCTGTTACACATCACCCCGGATCTGGTGCAGGGGGACCGGGCAGTCGACGAGGTTGATCGTACGGTGGGCCGCGTGCTGACCTACCCGATGCCGGCGGTGACAGTGAGCGGGGTGGTGGGCCGGCCCACTGAAGCGAGCGCCGCAGCGGGCGACGTGCTGTTCAGTGCCATCGTCGACGGGATCGCTGATCTGCTTCTCCGCGCCCGCGCTGAAACCGACCCGCTCCCTGCTTGATCCGTTCACTCCAGAGGAGAACAATGAACAGTGCCAACGAATTGTCCTTCGAGCTCACCGACGAACAGGTCGAGACGTTCCTCGTGGACGGGTTCGTCATCATCCCTGAAATAATCGATCCTGATCTGACCCGCAAAGCCCTGAACAAATTCGAGCCGATGTTCGCGGGGCAGTTCGAAACGGGTCTGTACCCCGATGAGTGGAACTGGAATCCGAAGCGGGACCACCCCAGCGTGACCCGCCAGATCTGCAATGGCTGGAAATCGGATCGCGATGTCGCCCGGGTGGTGCTGCGAGCCGATATCGGCAGAGCCTGCGCCCGCCTGGGCGGATGGCCGGGCGCTCGAATCAGTCAGGACAACGTGCTGTGGAAACCGCCCGCCGGACGCCCACTGGGATTTCACCAAGACTCCGCCTACGACCGCTGGGCCATTCCGCAGATCTGGGTCAGTTGCTGGATCGCCCTCGACGACACCACCGCCGAAGGAGGGACACTGGAGTTCGTGCGCGGCTCTCACCGATGGCAGCAATGGGGGATGATCGAACAGTTCCATGCACCCGCGGATCCCGATCTCGATCTCAGGAAAGCAGCCGCGGCCGAAGGCACGGAGATCGAGAAGGTCGCGGTGGTGGTGCCCGCCGGAGGCGGGGCATTTCACGCAGGCCGAACGTGGCATGGTTCCGGCATCAACACCGCCGACGTTCCCCGGCGTGCCTTGGTCGCCCACTGCACCACCTCGGAGGCCAGGTTCAGCTCCGACGCGGTCGGCTACATCTACAGCCGGTACAAGCGATTCGGCAGCGACGAGATGGACGAGTCCTATTTCCCGATCACCTGGCGCGAAGACGGCTACCGGTCCGCGTTCCTCGACGACTATCTGGCCGAAGAGATCGGTTGGGCCGGAATACGCTCCGGGACAGCCGATTCGGTCGGGTGAGCCGGCACTGACTGAGTGCAGAAGCCTGCGGTTCGCGCCGCGGTGCCGAATCGGGTGTTCATCGGGCGGAGCCACGGTTGACAGTACGGCCCTCAACTGTCACATTACTGATCGATCGAGCAGTACACGCGCCTTGAAACGAGCGCACGAGCAGATGGGTTCTGCAGCCATATCGAGATTCGCGTTGAACCGGCGTTCCTTCATGCCCAGCCCCGTGTAGCCACAATCGCCGAAGACGGAGCTGAGGATGCCTGCGCCGGCGAGACCGCCATCACCGATATTCTGCCTACCGTCGATCGGACCGTGTACTGGCTCGCCCGTGGGTATGGGTCGACCCGCGCCCGCTGACGTCCGGGCACGTTGCGTGCGCAGCATCGCTGAAATGTGCCGGCCGGCAACGGGGACGGTGGGAGGGACCGGGACCGGACGCCACCGATAGTCAGACGGGCGGTGGTCTGCACTTCGGCTCAAGGGCTTCCGAACCGGGAGGTGGCCGCCGAGCTGTTTGTGTCCACCAAGACGGTGCAGTTTCACCTGACCCGGGTCTATGCCAAGTTGGGGGTGCGGTCCCGGTCGGAGTTGGCGTCGCTGCGGCGTTGACGGCCGTCGGTCACCGGGGCGGCGGTGTTGGCCACCACGTCGTCGTAGGTGACCCCGTCGGCGAGTTCGATGACGTCGAAGGCCGTTCCGGTCACGTCGAAGACGCCCAGGTCGGTGATGACGCGGCTGACCACGGCTTTGCCGGTCAGGGGCAGGTCGCAGTGCAGGACCAGTTTGGCCGCACCGGATTTCGAGGTGTGGTCCATCAGGACAATCACCCGGCCGGCGCCGCTGACCAGATCCATCGCGCCACCCATGCCTTTGACCATGGAACCCGGCACCATCCAGTTGGCCAGGTCACCGTTGGCGGCCACCTGCATGCCGCCCAGTACGGCGACGTCGACATGGCCGCCGCGGATCATCGCGAAACTGGTGGCGGAGTCGAAGTAGGAGGCCCCGTCGACCACCGAGACGGTCTGCTTGCCGGCATTGATGAGGTCGGGATCGACCTCGTCGTCGTAGGGGAACGGGCCGACGCCGAGGATGCCGTTCTCGGCGTGCAAGGTGACATCGGAGCCGTCGGGCAGATGGTCGGGGATCAGGGTCGGCAGTCCGATGCCGAGGTTGACGTATTCGCCGTCGCGCAGTTCGAGGGCGGCGCGGGCGGCCATCTGGTCACGGGTCCAGCTCATGCTGATGCTCCCTGTTGCTGATTGGGCCTGGGGCGGGTGGTGCGTTGTTCGATTTCTTTGCGGGCGCTCTGGTGTGGTGTCAGTTCGACGACACGGCGGACGAAGATGCCGGGCAGGTGGACCTCATCGGGGTGTAGTTCGCCGGCGTCGACCACCTTTTCGGCCTCGACGACGGTGTGGCGTCCGGCCATGGCGGCCGGGGGGTTGAAGTTTCGTGCTGCGGCGTGGAAGACGCAGTTGCCTGCGGTGTCGGCGACGGCGGCGCGGATCAGGGCGTAGTCGGTGACGATCGATTCTTCGAGCAGCATCTGTTTGCCGCCGAAGCTGCGGACTTCTTTGGGTGGTGAGGCCAGCGCGACGCTGCCGTCGGGGTGGTAGCGCCACGGGAGGCCGCCGTCGGCGACCAGGGTGCCTACGCCGGTGGGGGTGTAGAAGGCGCCGATGCCGCTGCCGCCGGCGCGCAGGCGTTCTGCCAGTGTGCCTTGGGGGGTCAATTCGACGGTCAGTTCGCCGCTGAGGTACTGGCGGGCGAACTCTTTGTTCTCGCCGACGTAAGAGGCGATGACTCTGCTGATGCGGTGGGCCTCCAGGAGCAGGCCGAGGCCGGCGCCGTCGACTCCGCAGTTGTTGCTGACGATCGTGAGGTCGGTGGCGCCGTGTGTGAGCAGTGCGTCGATGAGGATCCATGGGATTCCGGCCAGCCCGAAGCCGCCGACTGCCAGGCTGGCGCCGTCGGGGATGTCGGCTACGGCCTCGGCGGCCGATGCGACGACTTTGTTCACGGTCATGGGTGCTCCAGATGTTCGATGAGCGCTACGGTGATGATGTCGGGTTGGTCGGCGTTGGCGAGGTGTGCTGCCTGCGGAGCCGTCGGCAGCGTGGCACCCGGAATGCCTGCCACGATCTGTTCCAGCTTGGCCGGCGCAGTCGCCGGGTCTTCATCACCGGCGATCGCCAGGGTAGGTGCAGTGATGACGGAAAGCTCTTCGCGCGGTGCGCCCTCGCGCCCGGTGACGAGGGCGTGGACGTCCACCGCGCTCATCGGACGACCTCGAATACTGCGGCCAGACCTTGGCCGCCGCCGATGCACATCGTTTCCAGGACCGTGCGGGCGTCACGTCGATGCGCTTCGTAGGCAGCGGTGGCCAGGATGCGGGCACCGGTGGCGCCGATCGGGTGACCCAGCGAGATGCCAGATCCATTGGGATTGAGGCGATCGTCGAGCGGGTCGATCTTCCACTCCGCGAGCACCGCCAGCACCTGGGCGGCGAAGGCCTCATTGAGTTCGATGAGATCGATGTCGTCGAGGGTGAGTCCGGCCCGTTCGAGGGCTGCCGCAGTGGCGCTGACGGGGCCGATGCCCATGGTTTCCGGCGCGCATCCGGTGACTGCCCACGACTTCAGCGCCAGCATGGGCGTCAGGCCCAGCCGCGTGGCGTCGGCGGCGGTGGTCACCACACACAGTGCGGCGCCGTCATTTTGGCCCGAGGCGTTGCCGGCTGTCACGGTGGCGTCGGGGTCGGCCTTCGCGCGGATCGGGCGCAGGGCGGCCAGCTTCTCGACAGTGATGTCGCTGCGGGGGTGTTCGTCGCAGTCGACGATGATGTCGGGCTTGCCGCGCTTGCCGGCCACGGTCACCGGTATCAGTTCGTCGGCGAAGCGTCCGGCGTCGTGGGCGGCGACAGCGCGGTGATGCGACCGCACTGAGAGCTGGTCCTGCTCGTCGCGGGAGATGCCGTACTCGCGGCGCAGGTTCTCGGCGGTCTCGATCATGCCGCCGCTGAGGGGATGCGAACTGCCACCCGCGGTTTCGCGAGCCCGGTCCAATCGGTCGATGAGCGCAATGCCACCTTGTCGGACACCGGTGCGCAGGCCGAGGGCGTAATGCTCGACGTTCGACATCGACTCGGCCCCGCCCGCCACCACCACGCGGGCAGCGCCGGTGGCCACCTGACCCGCGGCATAGAGCACGGCCTGCAGGCCGGAACCGCAGCGGCGGTCGATCTGCAGACCGGGGACGCCGGTGCCGAGACCGGCGTCCAGGGCGGCGATCCGGCCGATCGCGGGTGCCTCACCGTTCGGATAGCCGTTGCCCAGGATCACGTCGTCGACATCGCCTTCACCGAGACCGGTGCGCTCCACCAGCGCGCGCAGGGTGCCGGTGGCCAGGTCGGTGGCGGTCAGCGTCGACAACGCACCGCCCATCCGGCCCACCGGGGTGCGGAGGGGATTGCAGATCACCACGTTCATATCTCGACGGTAGGACGATCGGTCGATATTGTGAAATACATAAATCGGCATGATTGAGAGCTAGCGAGTCCTAATTATGGAACTGCGTCACCTGAAGTATTTTCGTGCCGTCGCCGAGGAGTTGCACTTCGGTCGCGCCGCGCAGCGCCTCCACATCGCCCAACCCCCGTTGTCGCAGCAGATCCGCCAGCTTGAACACGAGCTCGGGGTTGCCCTGTTCGTCCGTAGTACGCGCAAAGTCGAGCTGACACCGGCCGGCGCGGTCTATCTCGAAAAGGTGCGTGCGATCCTGGATTCCGTCGAGGACGCCGGCCGCCAAGCCGGCAGGGTGGCCTCAGGTCAGGAGGGAAATCTGGCGATCGGATGTGTCGGCTCAGCGACCTATTCGCTGTTGCCGCAGCTGGTGAAAGGACTGCGTGACGAAATGCCTCAGGTGGAGGTCAGTATCAGAGGGGAGATGCTGGCGCCGGGGCAATTACAAGCCCTCGTCGCGGGTGAGATCGACTTGGCACTGCTGCGACCTCCGGTCGAACACTCAGACATCCAGTCGGAAACAGTTCGACGAGACCGGCTGCTGGTCGCTGTGCCTGCTGACCACCGGTTGGCTACGCGGCGCGTGGTGAACGTCGGGGACCTTCGCAACGAGGACTTCATATCCCATGCAGGACAGGGACGTTCGTCCATGAGCGAGGTACTGACGTCGCTGTCCGGCGCTGCAGGCTTCACGCCGCGGGTCCGTCACGAGGTGGAGGAGACGTCAACGCTGGTGACGCTGGTGGCAGCGGGGCTGGGAGTGGCGGTGGTGCCTGCGCCGACCGCCGACCTCGGTGTCACCGGGGTTTCGTATCTCCCGTTGCAGCCGGCTTCGCTGGGTGTCGACCTGGTTGCAGCGTGGCGGATCGACCCGCAGTCACCGACCGTGCAACGTGCGCTGACGGTGCTGAGGCGCCTCGCATGAGGTTCACGCATACGCCTGACGGGCCCGCCCCGACGTTCTCGGGGCGGGCCCTCCTTCTGGTTGCGTGACTACTGTGAGGCGTCGATCGTGGTTGCTTCGATCGAACGGGACGATGCGCCGTGAATGACGTCGATGCGTCTGGGTTTGGCGGCTTCGGCGATGGGGATGGTCACCGAGAGCACCCCGTTCTCGTAGGTCGCTGAGATCCGATTCGGATCAACCCCGTCGCCCAGGGACAGCTGGCGGCGGTAGCTGCCGAAGAACCGCTCGTTGGTCAGCCACTTCACCGAGTCCTCCGACCTGGCCGAACGGTGCGCGGTCAGGGTCAGGGTGCCATTGTCGGCGGTGACGTCGATCGAGCCCGGATCCACGCCGGGCAGATCAGCCGTCAGCAGATAGTGGTCGTCGATCTTGCAGAGATCCATCGGCATGAAGAGCGGGCTACGACTAGAACCGGTCTGGCTCCTCAGCAAACCCCGGGTCAAGGTATCCACCTCATTGAAGGGATCAAAACGAAGCACAGCAACCCACCTCCTAGTTCTGTCCGGGCCCGCCACCCTGGCGGGCGACCAATCACTGTGCGACAGCGAGATTAGCACTCTCGACCTCCGAGTGCTAGCCGTTTTTCGAAACTTTTTCGAACCCGACATCGAACCTCATCTGTGCGCAGCTGGCCGAAACATGTTCCCCGGGAGCACCTCTGAAGATGGGCGCCGACGCCGGCCGGCTGATGATCCGCGTTCCGATGCACGGCGTCTTGTGATCGGGAAGACTGGTTCCATGACAGATGCATCCGTACACGATCTGGCTGTGCGCATGGCCGAGTTGGCACGCACGATCGCAAGCCCGCGCAGCCTCGACGACGTGCTGGCCGGCGTCACGGCGGCCGCCAAGGATCTCATTCCGGGGGTGGATGCGGCAGGGGTGCTGCTGATCGCGAAAGGTGACATCTTCAAATCGCTGGCCACCACCAGTGAGCTGCCGCACGAACTCGACATCCTGCAGATGAAGTTCGACGAGGGTCCCTGCAGGCAGGCAGCTCTCGAAGATGTGGTGGTGCGCACCGATGACTTCCGTGAAGAGAAACGGTGGCCGCAGTATTCGCCGAAGTGTGTCGAGATGGGCGTGCTCAGTGGGTTGTCGTTCAAGCTCTACACGGCCGACCGGACCGCCGGTGCGCTCAACCTGTTCGGATCCGAACCCCAGACGTGGGACACCGAATCCGAGACCATCGGCATGGTGCTGGCCGCGCACGCCGCCTCCGCGGTGCTGGCCAGCCGCGAGAGCGAGCAGTTGAAGTCGGCGCTGTCCAGCCGCGACCGGATCGGCCAGGCCAAGGGCATCATCATGGAGCGCTACAAGGTCGACGACATGCAGGCCTTCGAGATGATGCGTCGGCTGTCCCAAGACAGCAACACCCGGCTGGTCGACATCGCACAGCAGGTGATCGACACGCGCGACTGACCGTGCGGGCTCGTGTCAGCGCGTGAACAGCGCGATGATCTGGACCTGGAGTTCGCCCACCACGCCGCCGAGCACGGCGCCGGCGGCGATCATCAGCGGCTCGTCGTCCTTGAACACCGGCCGCAGGATCGACTCGTACTCCTCGTCGGTGGGCTGGCTCGTCTTGTCGATGATGGTGTTCTCGAGGTCGATGACGCTTGTTGCGTAATCTTGTGCCACCATCACCGTATCCGGCAGTCGCGCGAGAACCAGCGCTACGACATGGTTTTTGAGTGCCCGGTAGCGCTTAGTACCGACCGTCAGGTGACGACCGGGCGTACGATTCCGGTCTGGGCATCAATGGCGGCGTCGATCTCCTTGGCCACCAGTGCGAACAGCTTGTCCGAACCGGGTCCCTTCATGATGGCGTCGAACATGAACTCGGGCGAGAACAGGTCGTCGGCGAGGATTTTGGCGCAGTCGCGGGTGATCTTGTCACGCTCGTCATGGAGCAACCCTCGGAAAGGCATGAATCACAGGAACTTCGCGGCTGTACGGGCCGGAAGAGCATGTTCAGGGCGATGTAGTCGCTGATGAAACCGACCGCGAAACCGATGACAAGACCGAAGTAGATGCCGCTGCGCCGCACGAATGCCATCGCGTCTCCGGTGACGCTGCGCAGCAATTTGACGAGCTTGCCCTTGTTGCGTACGAGGGTGGTCACCGAAAGGTATTGCAGATCAACGTAGCGGCCGAGGTCGGACTGCATTTCGGGGAGCATGTTCTCGACCAGTCGCGCGGCCTGCGACTGCATACGCTGCTGAATCGTCTGGCGGGCGGCAACCGGTAATGCGTCCCACAGCCCCGGCCGGATCTGCTCGGCGAGGTCACGGGAGATATCGTCGATCGCTGGTGAGCGGTTCACGGAGCGCCTCGACGGCCTCGTCTGCGTCGATGCGGTCAAGCAGCTCTTCGGGTTTCAACAGGTTCGAGGTGAGGAGCTCGATGGTCTTCGAGCCGACCTTGCCGGCTCGGCGCGGCACGATGCCCTGCCAACCGAGTGGTCCCCACCCCGTGAATTCCAGCGGCCTACAGCATCTCGAGCTGCCACGATCTTCGTACTCCATCCGACGAACGCCGTGACGAACGGCATCGACAGGCACACCAACCAGTAGGCGCTGACGTCCTGCTTGATCTCCGCCCAATTGGACAGAGCGACAAGCGTTTCAGACGTCACTCATCTTCCCGCATGGTCGCCGCCCAGAGCGACGTACCCAATGACGACAGCCGCAGTGTGAACCTCTCGACCTTGGCCGCCAGCGGACCGCGTGATGCGTTCTTGACTGCGGCCAGCACCGACGACTCGGCCAGCAGTACCACGTACTCGGTGGCCAATGCGGGGTCCTCAGGCTGTGACTCGACCAGGCGCTGTGGCTCCCTAGTGGCTAATCCGTCAGCCAGATCGCCCCATCACGCTCCTCGACCGGGAACGTCCGCAAGGTGGCGATGTTCCCGAAGGCCTTGATTGCCAGCGAATAGGGGACCAGCCCGAAGACGCGGCCTTTCGGGCCTGAGCGCATGGTGCCGTCGGCGACGTCGTAATCAGCCCGATGCCAAGGGCATTCGAGACAACCGTCGTCGGTGACACGGCCGCGGCCCAGCTTGGCGAATTGGTGGCGGCAGAGGTTGCTGACAGCGAAGGGTGTGCCGTCGGGTTTCATGCCGACGGCCAGAACTCCGTGAGCCCGGGTGCGGACCTCGACGACGCGGCGATCGCCCAGGTCAACCGTCGCGACGAGGCGTTGGCCCTCGGCGACGACGGGGTGGTCGTGGGTGACCGGCGGCAGAGGGCCGGCGGTGTCGACTGCGCGGGTGTGCGGGTCGAAGCGCAATTTGGGCATGGCCTGGACTTACCCACGGCAAACCCGATGAAACAGCGGCGACGCCGCTGTCGGCAGGTGTGACTCGACCGGCGGCGGGACAGCCTCTGTACAAAGAGTCCTGCGTTGTCCATAATCGCTTGTAGGGGCAGGGAGGCTCACTCCGGCAATTCAACTGACCCAGGCAGTGAAGCTGCCGACGATGTGAACTGCAGGCATCGCGACCGGAAGGTGAAAATGGCCGAAAAGCTCGAGGCTGGAGTCGATTTGGCGCACGATGCTCTCGACCTGGCGGTCATGCACATTCGTCGGGTCGCGGATATCGTCTCGACAGCGGTCGGCGACCTGGCACAAGAAGTCGGCGATATCGCCTGGGATTACCGCAACATCGCGAACCCGGAACGGCCGACCCCCCGGGACTGACCGGCGTCCCGCATTGTGGGGTACGAGGCAGCATGCCCCCCGCTCTCACGAGCAGGTCGCCGGGGCGGCGTCGGCGAGCGATGTCGCGCGGGCCGCACGACGCAGCGCCACACCGATGCCCCCGCAGGAGGCGACTGCCAGCACCATCCCTGCGAGAAGTGCTGGAGCCAGGGCGTCGACACCGGCCGCCCCGATCGCGACGCCGAGAATCGGCGGAAACACTGCGGCGCCCGCCATGGCTGCGGCGATGACGTAGGCGAACACCGCCCCGGGTGCATACGGCGTATGGGCAAGCCAGGTAAGGCCATTCGGAAAGATGGGACCGATGAACAGTCCCGCCAGCACGTAGGCCCAGATCGTCGCCGGGCTGTACAGCGCGAGGGCGATCGCCGCGGTGGAACCGATGCAGCTGATGGTGACCAGCACTGACAGCGGAACGCGCCCGGCCAACGGTGCGGCCGCGAACCGCCCGACCACCATGGCCATCCAGTAACCGGCGATGACCAGGCTCGCCGACGCAGATGTATAACCGAGTTCGAGCAACCGGCTCGGCCCCCAACTGCCGAGTCCCTGCTGCACCCCGAAATGCAGCACATACAGCAGGAGGAACCCGGCGATCACCGCCGCGGCGGTGCGCGGCGCGCCGCGGCCGCCGGTCGACGCCGGTAGCGCGATCGCGGTATCCGCGGGAGTGGGTCGTGGCGACAATCCCGCCATCGTCGTGGCCGCACCGACGGTGATGAACGCGGCCGCACCGAAGACCAGGCGGTAGTTCTCAACACCGATGAACGCCAACACAACCGGTGCAATCACGGTGCCGAGACCGAAGCACCCATGGACGACGTTGACGAGCATCGGCCCACGGTCGCCCTGGCCGAAGACGAACAATTGAGTGGTCAGCGCATCGCACCCACCCAGCCCGAAGCCGGACAGAGCGGCGCCGACGACGGTGAGCGACCACGTTGGCGCGACGGCAATGAGGCCACACCCGGCCGCCATCAACAGCAGCGCGGAGGTCATGGTGAAGCGGTTGCCTTTCCGTAGCAGTACAGGTTGAGCGGCGAGAACGCCCGCGACTGCGCCCACTGACTGTGCAGCCATGCCCAGTCCCGCGGCGGCGTCTCCAATCCCGAACCGGTTCTTGAACTCCACGATCGCCGGACCATAGGCAGCCAGCATGAGGCCGACAGCGACCAGTGCGGCACACGATCCCACTGTGGCGCGGTGGGTGAACAGAACCGGGTGGCTCACGCAAATACTCCTTGGTGGCGATTCGCAAAGGGCATAAGAACAGCCCTTTTGCCTAGGTTAGAGTAAAGGGCATCCCTTTGGGTACCTGCCCCGCGTGGGGCTGAAGGCAGAGGTGTTTGTCCATGAACTCGACGGCTACTGGGGGCGGCGCCATCCGTCGCTCCGCGCTGGTGGGTCAGGTGATAACGACGTTGAGAACCGCCATCGAAACCGGTCGCTGGCCCGTTGATACACGTCTGCCGACGGAGGCAGAACTGGCCGATGAGTATGGCGTGAGCCGGGCGACCCTGCGGCAGGCGGTGCAGGCACTCGTTCACGTCGGGCTACTGCAGACCATTCAGGGCAACGGCACCTTTGTCAGGGCCACCAGCGAGGTCGATGCTGTGCTGTCGCGCTACCTGGCGGGCGAGAACATCCTCGCGGTTCTCGAAGTTCGCGAAGCCATCGAGGTGGTCGCGGCGGGGCTCGCCGCAGAGCGCCGATCAGAAGTCGACCTCGAGAACATCGAATCCGCGTTCGCCGACCAAACGTCAGCGCAGAAGGCGGGGGATTCCGAAGGTGACAAGGCCGCCTCGGCCCGTTTCCACACCGCGATCGTGAACGCATGCGGGAATCCCATCCTGCAGCACTTCTACGCGGCGGTGCAGGTCGGCGCCACCCGGGCCATCGCGGTCGCCGGCGGCCCGCAGTCGCCCGAAGAATTCCTCGGCGAGCATCAGGGAATCATCGAGGCCATTCGAGACCGCGAGTCCGATCTGGCGCAGCACCGGATGCGGCAGCACATCACACCGACCATCGAGCAACACCGCGGAAGTTTGAACCGGGGACGGTGAATCACCTGGCACAGTGGTCCCGGCCAATGCAGGCCTGCCCGACCGATTTGGCAAGCGTCACTGCATTTCTGCTCTCCGATGAGTCCGAGTGGATCAACGGTCAGGTGTGGTACATCGGGGGCGCGGCGCACATGCGCCAATGACCGCGCGGTCACGGACCCGTCAGATCCTACCGACACTGCGCAGTGCGCGGGCAGCCCGCACATCGGTGATGGTGGCGACTGCCAAGGCTGCGCTGAAGATGCGGGCGTTGCGACGCGTGGTGGCATCCCGGGCGCGTTGCAGGACGAGAACCGATGTCGCTACGTTGCTCATCGCCCGGGCTGCCAGCCATGGCCACTGCGGCCGGCCGAACACCAACCCCGGAGACAACGCGAGGTCGAGGCATCCCACCGGTAGCACATCACGTTTGGCCGTCAGTCCGATCACCGGACCGAGGCGATGGGGAGCGATCAGCAGGGCGGACCCGGCGATGGCGGTGAAAACTCCGGCTGTCGTCGACAGGCGTTGAGGCGATCCGCTGTTCATCTAGGAATCATGCTCCTGGAGGGCAGGCGCACGACTGTCACACGGTGGGCCGGCGGGATGCCAGGTATGCATCGCGGCCTCGAGGCAGTCCTCACTGAGTGCATCAACCTCCAACGTGCGCTGGCCGTTGTGGCAGCACATGCCGTCGAGAAGGATCGCCGTATAGCGCCGCCACAGCTCACAGTCAATGTGACCGGCGAACTCGCTCACCGCCCCGGACAGCAGTCCGAGGATCGGCATGTCGGTGGCGGACAGCTCCGGACGAAGGTACCCGTCGTGTTTGGCGCGCTCGACGAGCGCTTCGAGGCGGGGCGCGAGCTGGGTGCGTGCGCGGTCGACCTTGTGTCCGCCGTAGGCCTTGCTGAAGACGATCTCCCGTACGCCACGGTTGGTGGCGGTGATCTCGCACAGTTGCAGGACGAACCAGGCGAAACCCTCCCACGAGTCGTCGTAGTCCAGCGCCGTGTCCGCCAGCGCGATGAGCTCGTTGATGTTCTCCTCGAAGATGGCCTCGAAGAGGTCCTCCTTGGTGGGGAAACGCCGGTAGACGGTGCCTACTCCCAGGCCGGCATGGTGGGCGACATCGTTGAGCGTCGCCTCCAGGCCCCGCGTTGCGCACAAGTCCCGAGCGGCCTCGATGATTCGCTGTCGATTCCGTTCGGCGTCTCTGCGCAGGCTCGAAGCCGCCGGATCCCCAGCAGTCATGCCGCTGAGTGTACGGATAGCGCATCCACATAGGTCCAGGCCGCACAGGTTTTGTCAAATACAACGCCCAGATCAGTGATGTGTCTTACGAAATGACCATAACCGGATTGACTCTATCCACTTCTTGGGCTTAGGTTTCTCATAAGTTCGCCTGCCGCTGGTGGCTCGCGGCGTCCCTCACCGAAAGGCACCACCTTGCCTCGAGTACTCGCGCGCATTTTTCCCGCCGCGAAACCGTTGCACGGCAACGACGATCATTCGGGACCCACCCGATGATCACCGTCGTCAAGCGGGTGTGGCTGCCGGTCCTGGTGATCGCTGCGGTGGTGCTCGGCGCTTTGGCGGTCTCGAATCTGCGGTCCGTGTTCGGCTCCGACGGCGCCGTCGTGACCTCGGTGGACGCTGACACCGCCGAGAACTTCAACCCCAAGGTCGTCACCTACGAGGTCTTCGGCACCGGCTCCACCGCGAACATCAATTACGCCGACCTCGATGGCAAGCCGCAGCGCACCGGCGAGGTGGGTCTGCCCTGGTCACTGACCCTGGAGACAACGCTGCCGTCCGTGATGCCGAACATCATGGTCCAGGGCAACGGTCAATCCATCAGCTGCCGCGTCACCGTCGATGACGAGGTTAAAGATGAAAGGACGGCTGACGGAGTGAACGCCGCTACCTACTGCCTGGTGAAGGCCGCATGACCATCACTACAGACGAAGCGCCCACCAGCCCCATCCCACCGACTCGGCACGTCGCCCGCCCGAAGATACCCCGCTTCCTCAGGGTCTTCGCGGTGCCGATCGTGCTCGTGTGGGTCGCCATCGTCATCATCCTCAACACGGTGGTCCCGCAGCTCGAAGTGGTGGGGAAGCTGCGCGCTGTATCGATGAGCCCCAACGACGCGCCGTCGCTCATCGCGACAAAGCATGTGGGAGAGAAGTTCCAGGAGTACGACACCAGCAGTTCGGTGATGATCGTCCTGGAGGGCGACCAGCCGCTGGGTCCGGACGCGCACACGTACTACGACGAAGTCGTCCGCGGACTGAACGCCGACGAGACCCATGTCCAGCATGTCCAGGACTTCTGGGGCGACACGCTGACTGCGGCCGGCGCCCAGAGCATCGACGGCAAGGCCGCCTATGTGCAGGTCTACATCGCCGGTGACCAGGGCGAGGCACTGGCAAACGAGTCGGTACAGGCGGTGCGTGACATCGTCGATGGCACGGAGGCGCCGCCCGGTGTGAAGGCATACGTCACCGGACCCGCGGCGCTGACCACCGATCAGAACATCGTCGGCGACGCCAGCATGAAAACCATTGAGGGCGTGACGATCATCATCATCATCTTGATGCTGCTGATCATCTACCGCTCCGTGACCACGATGCTGGTCACCATGGGGATGGTGGTCGTGGGGCTGCTGTCGGCCCGCGGCATCATCTCGTTCCTCGGGTTCTACGAGGTGTTCGGTCTCACCACCTTCGCCACCAGCATGGTGGTGACGCTGGCGATTGCCGCCGCCACCGACTACGCGATCTTCCTGATCGGCCGATATCAAGAGGCCAGAAGGTCGGGCATGGACCGAGAGTCCGCCTACTACGACATGTTCCACGGCACCGCCCACGTGGTGCTCGCCTCGGGTCTCACCATCGCCGGCGCCACGCTGTGTCTGCACTTCACCCGGTTGCCGTATTTCCAGAGCATGGGAATCCCGCTCGCGGTGGGCATGACGATCGTGGTGGCGGCAGCACTCACGCTGGGCCCGGCACTGATCTCCATCGTCACGCGCTTCGGAAAAATATTGGAGCCCAAGGGAAACGGACGCGCCCGCGGCTGGCGCAGGGTGGGCACGGCGACGGTCCGCTGGCCCGGCGCAATCCTGGTCATGGCTCTGGTGCTGTGCCTGGTGGGTCTGCTGGCCCTGCCCGGCTACCACACCACCTACAACGACCGTATCTACCTTCCGGACAATGTGGCCGCCAACGTGGGCTACGCCGCAGCTGATCGGCACTTCTCCGACTCCAAGATGAACCCCGACCTGCTGATGGTCGAAGCAGACCACGACATGCGCAACCCCGCGGATTTCCTGGTGATCGAGAAGATCGCCAAGGCGCTGACCCGGGTGCACGGCATCGCGTCGGTCACCACGATCACCCGCCCGGACGGCAAGCCGATCAAACACGCGTCATTGGCGTACACGGTGAGCCAGAGCGGTACCGGCCAGTTGATGAACAACGACTTCCAGCAGATCGTGCTGGACAACACTCTGCAGCAGGCCAACGAGATGCAGGTGACCATCGACTCGATGACGAAGATGCAGGGCATCACCCTGGAACTGGCCGACGTGACGCGGCGGATGTCCGACAAGATGCAGGACACGTCGGCGAACCTGAACGACGTGCGAGATCATCTGGCTGACTTCGACGACCAGTTCCGCCCGCTGCGCAACTATTTCTACTGGGAGCCGCACTGCTACGACATTCCGATGTGCTGGGCGCTGCGCTCGATCTTCGAGAGTCTCGACGGCATCAGCACCATGTCCGAGGACTTCGCCGAACTGGTTCCCGATATCGAACGGATGGCCCAGTTGACGCCGCAGATGGCGGCGCTGATGCCCGCGATGATCCAGACGATGAAGAACCAGAAGCAGATCATGCTGAATCAGTACCAGGCGCAGAAGATGCAGCAGGATCAGAACATCGCCATGCAGCAGGACAACACGGCGATGGGCGAGGCGTACGACACCGCCCGCAACGACGACACCTTCTACCTGCCGCCGGAAGCCTTCGAGACCGCCGACTTCCAACGCGGTATGAAGCTCATGATGTCGCCGGACGGAAAGGCGGTGCGATTCACCGTGTTCCATCAGGGTGACCCGTTGACCGAGGAGGGCACCGAACGCATCGACCCGATGCGAATCGCAGCGGTGGACGCCATCAAGGGCACGCCATTGGAGGGCTCCACTGTGTATGTCGGTGGTAGTGCGGCGACGTACAAGGACATGCAGCAGGGCGCTGACTACGATCTGCTCATCGCCGCCGTCGCCTCGCTGATCCTGATCTTCCTGATCATGGTGATCCTGACCCGGGCTGTCGCGGCGGCCGCCGTCATCGTCGGCACGGTGGTGTTGAGCTTGGGCACGTCCTTCGGCCTGTCGGTGCTGTTGTGGCAGCACATCATCGGTATCCCGCTGGGCTGGATGGTGCTACCGATGACGGTGATCGTGCTGCTGGCAGTCGGCGCAGACTACAACCTGCTGCTGGTTTCAAGGATGAAGGAAGAGATTCACGCCGGACTGAACACCGGGATCATCCGATCCATGGCCGGTACCGGCCAGGTGGTGACCGCAGCCGGATTCGTCTTCGCGTTCACCATGATCGGCATGCTCGTCAGCGACATGATCGTGATCGGACAGGTGGGCAGCACCATCGGCCTGGGCCTGCTGTTCGACACTCTGGTGGTGCGCTCGCTCATGACCCCCTCCATTGCGGCATTGATGGGGAGATGGTTCTGGTGGCCGCTGCACGTGCGTCCCCGCCCAAAGCCGCAGCCCTGGCCGCCGGTCCAGCGCCAGCCGCAGGAAGTGCTGTCATGAGCGGGATTTGTGGAGTCTCATCGGCGCCCACCGCCGCCAATACTCCACAAATCACTCGGTGGGTGGCTGCGGCGGTGACGGGGCTGGCGTTGATGCTGAGCCTGGCCCCGGCCGCCGGTGCCGATCCTGATGAG
>JBEVFK010000112.1:0-29357 GCA_040512325.1 Mycobacterium sp.
CGGTTTCAGACCCGCCGTGCCGGCAAGGAGGGACGAATGCCACTCTCCGATCATGAGCAGCGCATGCTCGACCAGATCGAGAGCGCTCTCTACGCCGAGGACCCGAAGTTCGCTTCCAGTGTCCGCGGCGGGAACCTGCGTGCCCCTTCGGCCAGACGCCGACTGCAGGGCGCTGCTCTCTTCGTGATCGGTCTGGCGATGCTGGTGTGTGGCGTCGCCTTCAAGGCGACCATGATCGGCGGCTTCCCAGTCCTCTCGGTCATCGGGTTCATCGTGATGTTCGGTGGTGTGGTCTACGCCATCACCGGCCAGCGCGGTGCCGCCAAGGACAAATCCGCTCCGGGCGGTGGCGCGTCGCGAAAGAAGGCCAAGGGTGGCGGTGGTTCGTTCACCTCGCGGATGGAAGACCGGTTCCGTCGCCGCTTCGACGAATGACGTAGGCCCGGCGCGCCCGCAATGACCTGGCGCGCCGGTCTCTAGAGCTTTTCCCCCACAGGGCCCCACTCGGGGCCCTTTTTGCTGTCTGTGGCCGCTGACCAGCGGATCTCTTGTGTCTGACCGCCTGCGCCCGACGACGCGGGCGCCCTTGTCGTGCCCGTTTCGGGCCGGTGGGGGAGCCTGGTGGGGCGTAAAACCCACAAAGTGGCAAATGATGGAGAAAAGTGGGGGATTGTGGGGTATGGTGGCGAAGGTCGGAGAGAAGGACATCCGGCCGCGTATCACCAAGAAAGGCCTGGAGGTGGCGAGTGTTTCTCGGTACCTACACGCCCAAGCTCGACGACAAAGGGCGGCTCACGCTGCCCGCCAAGTTCCGCGACGCACTGGCAGGAGGGTTGATGGTCACCAAGAGTCAAGATCACAGCCTGGCGGTCTACCCGCGGGCGGAATTCGAACAGCTGGCCCGCAAGGCCGCGGGAGCATCGCGGAGCAATCCGGACGCCCGGGCGTTCCTGCGCAACCTGGCTGCCGGCACCGACGAGCAGCATCCCGACACACAGGGCCGGATCACCCTCTCGGCCGACCACCGGCGCTACGCCGGACTGGCAAAAGAGTGTGTCGTCATCGGCTCGGTCGACTACCTCGAGATCTGGGACGCCCAGGCCTGGCAGGAATACCAGCAGCTCCATGAAGAGAACTTCTCCGCGGCCAGCGATGAAGCACTCAGCGACATCATCTGATTGGGAGGCCCATCCGGATAGTGAGCCGGCATTTGTCCGTGCATCGTGGCCCTTGCCCGAGCCGACCCTGACGTACTTCCCCAACGCCAGGTTCTCGCTCTCGGACAGGGACCTCGATTCAGGGGCACACCGCCGGTTCTGCCGGATGTCGGCTTGCAGAGCACCAGAAGGCGGTGTCGCGGTGGCGGACGAACTCGGAGATCAACCCCAGCGCTACGGCCACATTCCGGTGATGCTCGAACGCTGTCTGGAACTGCTCGCGCCTGCGCTGACCGCGCGCGCGGCCGACGGCGCCGGAGCGGTCTTCATCGACGCGACCCTGGGAGCCGGTGGACACACCGAACGCTTCCTGTCCGCGCTGCCCGGACTCCAGGCCATCGGCCTCGACCGTGATCCCAGCGCACTCGACATCGCCGGTGCCCGGTTGGCGCCCTTCGGCGACCGGGCCGCCCTGGTCCGCACCCGCTACGACGGCATCGCCGACGCGCTGGCGGAGACCGGTCACCCGCCCACACAGTCCGTTGACGCGGTGCTCTTCGATCTCGGCGTGTCCTCCATGCAGTTGGACCGCAAGGAACGCGGCTTCTCCTACTCTGCCGATGCGCCGCTGGACATGAGGATGGACCCGGATCTGCCGCTGACCGCGGCCGACATCCTCAACACCTACGACCACGGCCCGCTGGCGTCGATCCTGCGGGAGTTCGGCGAGGAGAAGTTCGCCAGCAAGATCGCCAAAGAAGTGCTCCGGCGCCGGGAGCGGCAGCCGTTCGTCCGTACCGGCGATCTTGTCGAGTTGCTCTACGCCGCGATCCCCGCGCCGGCGCGCCGTACCGGGGGACACCCGGCCAAACGCACCTTTCAGGCGCTGCGGGTGGCAGTCAACGCCGAGCTGGACTCGCTGAAGCTGGCGCTGCCCGCCGCGCTTGCCGCACTCCGGCCGGGTGGCCGGGTGGTGGTGCTGGCCTACCAGTCGCTGGAAGACCGCATCGTCAAGAATGTGTTCGCCGCCGCCACGGCAAGTCGTACGCCGCCGGGGCTGCCTGTCGAACTGCCGGGTCACGAACCGGATTTCGCGCTGGTGGTGCGTGGTGCGGAGCAGGCCGACGCCGACGAGATCGACCGTAATCCGCGCAGTGCCGCCGTGCGGCTTCGTGCGATAGAGCGACTGACAGGGAGGGTCCAGTCATGAAGACCAAGCGCAGCCCCAAGCCGAAAGCCCCGCTGGCAGAAGATGACCGCCGCGGGCGAGGTGCGGCTACCAAGGACAAGAAGTCACCACGCCCCGACGAGGCCGCGCCCCGGCGGGCCCGCAAAGCCGGTGCACGCAAGACGGGCGCCGACACCGCCCGTGGTCGTGCCCCCAGCCGCGAGACCCGCAAGCTGGGCACCCCGCCCGGGCACGCCCCGGCCACCACGCCGACCCGCCGGCCGGCTCCCGCCAAGAACGCCAGTCAGGCGAAGGCCCGAGCAAAGGCGCGGAAAGCCAAGGCGCCCAAAATTGTTCGTGTACCGCTTCGCGAACGGCTGATCGTCAGACTGGAGTCGATCGACCTGCGGCCCCAGGTGCTGGCCGCCCGGGTGCCGTTCGTGGTGCTGGTCATCGGAGCGCTCGGACTCGGCCTGGGCGTCACGCTGTGGTTGTCCACCGACGCCGCTGAACGGTCGTATCAGCTGGGCACCGCGCACCGCACCAATCAGACTCTGCTGCAACAGAAGGAAGCGCTGGAGCGCGACGTGCTGGAGGCCCAGGCGGCACCGGCACTGGCCGAGGCGGCACGCAGCCTCGGGATGATCCCGTCCCGCGACACCGCCCATCTGGTGCAGGATGCCGCTGGAAACTGGATCGTGGTCGGCAGCCCGAAACCTGCTGAGGGCGCTCCGCCGCCCCCGCTGAACGCCCCGCTGCCCGAGGACACCCCCGCACCGCGGCCCGGACCGGTAGCCGCTGCGCCCGATCCGGCGGCTGCCCTGGAGCGTCCGGTGCGGATCACGGCCACGCCCGCAGTACCCGGCGTCCCGACGGCGGCAGGCCCCGAGGTGCCCATCCGCGTCCCGGCACCCGGAACGCTGCCGGCGCCGGCCCTCGATCCCGAACATGCGCCGGTCGGGCTGCCCGGACAACCGTTCGTCGCGCCGCTGCCCGGCCCTGATCCGGCCGCCGTCCTCCCGCCGCTGCCGATCGATCCGGCGATGGTGCCGCCGGCCCCGCTGCCGCCGGCCCCGCTCCCGCCGCTGCCAGGACCTCCCGCATGAGCCGACGCGAGTCGGACAAGCGCTCGGACAAACCGGCCGCGCGCAAAGGCACCCGCAAGACCGCCAAGCCGTCGTCGACCCCCCAGCCGGGCCGGTCGGCGCGGGCCCGTCGTACCAGGAACCTGGCCGAAACCGGCGGCGCCGCCAGCGGCACGTCGTCGTTCGGCTTCCGCCGTCGCACCGGAAACATCGTGATCGGCGTGCTGATCATCGTGGCCGGTTCCCAGCTGTTCAATCTGCAGGTCCCGCAGGCGGCCGGTCTGCGCGCCGAAGCCGCCGGCCAGCTCAAGGTCACCGACGTCCAGCAGGCGGTGCGCGGCGCCATCGTCGATCGCAACCTCGACAAGCTGGCCTTCACCATCGAGGCGCGCGCGCTGACCTTCCAGCCGGTGAAGATCCGCACACAACTCGACGAGGCCAGGGCGAAGTCGCCCGAGGCGCCCGACCCCCAGCTGCGACTCCGCGAAATCGCCAAAGAGGTGTCCGGCCTGCTGGGCGGCCGCCCCGACATGGCCACGCTGCTGCGCAAGCTGCGTAGCGATGAGACGTTCGTCTACCTGGCCCGCGCGGTGGACCCGGCGATCGCCACGGCCATCATGGAGAAGTTCCCCGAAGTCGGGTCCGAGCGCCAGGATCTGCGCCAGTATCCGGGCGGGGCCTTGGCCGCCAATATGGTCGGCGGTATCGACTGGGACGGCCATGGTCTGCTGGGGCTCGAGGACTCGATGGACTCCGTGCTGGCAGGCACCGACGGCGCGGTGACCTACGACCGTGGTTCCGACGGCGTGGTCATCCCCGGCAGCTACCGCAACCGCCACGACGCCGTCGACGGCTCGACGGTGCAGCTGACCATCGACGACGACATCCAGTTCTACGTGCAGCAGCAGGCTCAGCTGGCCAAGGATCTCTCCGGCGCCAAGAACGTCTCCGCCGTGGTGCTCGACGCCAAGACCGGCGAGGTGCTGGCAATGGCCAACGACAACACCTTCGACCCCAGCCAGGACATCGGCCGGCAGGAGAACCGCCAGCTGGGCAATCCGGCGGTGTCGTCGCCGTTCGAGCCCGGATCGGTGAACAAGATCGTCGCCGCCGCCACCGCGATCGAGCTGGGACTCACCAATCCCGACGAGGTACTGCAGGTACCCGGGTCCATCAACATGGGTGGCGTCACCGTCGGCGACGCCTGGAATCACGGCGTCGAGCCGTACACCACCACCGGCGTCTTCGGGAAGTCGTCCAACGTCGGCACACTGATGCTCGCGCAGCGGATCGGGCCGGAGAAGTACTCCGAGATGCTCACCAAGTTCGGCCTCGGCCAGCGGGCCGGCGTCGGCCTCCCCGGCGAGACCGCGGGCCTGGTGCCACCGATCGACCAGTGGTCGGGCAGCTCGTTCTCGAACCTGCCCATCGGACAGGGCCTGTCGATGAGCCTGCTGCAGATGACCGGCATGTACCAGGCCATCGCCAACGACGGCCTGCGCATTCCGCCGCGCGTCATCAAGGCCACCATCGCCGATGACGGCACCCGCACCGAGGAACCCCGGCCCGAAGGTGTGCGGGTGGTATCGCCGCAGACCGCGCAGACCGTCCGCAACATGTTCCGCGCCGTCCTGCAGCGTGACCCGATGGGCGTGCAGCAGGGCACCGGATCCTCCGGTGCCGTCGAGGGCTACCAGCTCGCAGGCAAGACCGGTACCGCTCAGCAGATCAACCCGGCGTGCGGGTGTTACTACAGCGACGTCTACTGGATCACGTTCGCCGGAATGGTCACCGTCGACAATCCGCGCTACGTCGTGGGCATCATGATGGACGCGCCGCACCGGGCGGCTGACGGCGCGCCGGGCTCGTCGGCGGCGCCGCTGTTCCACAACATCGCGTCGTGGCTGCTGCAGCGCGAGAACGTACCGCTGTCACCCGATCCTGGCCCGCCGCTGATTTTGCGCCAGACCTGAGCTGGGTAGGGTGCTCAGGGCCGATCAACAGATCGCCGACCACCGGACAGGCAGCGCGAACGGAGGTGAGACCATGTCCGTTTCGCTGGCTGATCTGGCCGCTTCCGCCGGCGCGGTGCCCGCCTCCGGTGGTGTCATCCCCGCGGTCTCCGTGCGCGGAGTCACCCTGCGCGCCCAGGACGCCGCACCCGGTGACCTGTTCGCTGCGCTGGCCGGTACCAGGGCACACGGCGCCCGCTACATCGCGGACGCGGTCACCCGGGGTGCGGTCGCGGTCCTGACCGACGCCGCCGGTCTCGCCGCCGCGCCGGCGCCGCTTCCGGTGCCCGTACTGCTACATCCGAATCCCCGTGCGGTGCTGGGCGCGCTGGCGGCACAGGTGTACGGCAGGCCGTCGGAGGCGGTGTCGGTGGTCGGGATCACCGGCACCTCGGGCAAGACCACCACCACCTACCTGATCGAGGCGGGACTGCGGGCCGCAGGCCGGACCGCGGGGTTGATCGGCACCGTCGGCATCCGGATCGCCGGCGCGGGAGTGCCCAGCTCGCTGACCACCCCGGAAGCGCCCGCGCTGCAGGCGCTGCTGGCGCAGATGGCGCAGCGCGGGGTGGATACCGCCGTCATGGAGGTGTCCAGTCACGCCCTGTCCCAGGGCCGGGTGGACGGCGTGCGGTTCGCCGTCGGTGGCTTCACCAACCTCAGCCGCGACCACCTCGACTATCACCCGACCATGGCCGACTACTTCGAAGCCAAGGCCCGGCTGTTCGATCCGCAGTCCGCGGTCCATGCGCAGACCGCGGTGATCTGTACCGACGACGATGCGGGCAAGGCGATGGCCGCCCGCTCCGTGAGCCCCGTGACCGTGAGCATCACCGGCCGGGCCGACTGGACGGTCGCCGACGTGGTGCATCTGGCCGACGGAGCGCAGGAGTTCACCGCGCAGGACCCGGCCGGGGTGCACCACCGCATCGGGGTGCGACTGCCCGGCAGCTACAACATCGCCAACGCTCTGGTTGCGCTGGCGGTCCTGGACGCTGTGGGTGTCGCCCCCGAGCAGGCCGCGCCCGGCATGCGTTCTGCCACCGTGCCGGGACGGCTGGAGCCGGTGGAATGCGGCCAGGAGTTCCTGGCCCTGGTCGACTACGCACACAAGCCCGGAGCGATGCAGGCGGTGCTGCAGACGCTGCGCCAACAGAACCGCACGGGCCGCCTGGCCGTGGTGTTCGGTGCCGGCGGTGACCGCGACCCCGGCAAGCGTGCGCCCATGGGTGCCCTGGCCGCCGAGCTCGCCGACCTGGTGGTGGTCACCGACGACAATCCCCGCAGTGAGCAACCCGCCGCCATCCGCGCGGAGATCCTGCGTGGTGCCGCCGGCGGCGCTCACGTCGTCGAGATCGGGGACCGGGCCCAGGCCATTGCGCACGCGGTCGGCTGGGCCCGGCCGGGTGATGTGGTGCTGATCGCGGGTAAAGGACACGAAACCGGCCAGACCGAGGCCGGTCAGACCCGGCCGTTCGACGACCGCGTCGAACTGGCCAAGGCACTGCAGGCGTTGGGACACCACTCATGATCACGCTGTCGGTCGCCGAGATCGCCGGCATCGTCGGCGGTGAACTGGCCGATATCGCTGCCGCCGAGGCCGCGCACACCTATGTCACCGCGGGAGTCGAATTCGATTCGCGGGCGGTGACTTCGGGCTCCCTGTTCCTGGCGTTGCCGGGCGCGCGCACCGACGGCCACGACCACGCGGCCACAGCTGTCGCCGCGGGTGCGGTCGCGGTGCTGGCAGCCCGTCCGGTCGGGGTGCCTGCCATCGTGGTGTCGCCCGCTCCCGGTGATGTGACCGCCAGCGTGCTCGAACACGATCAGGACGGCTCCGGTGCCGCCGTGCTCGCCGCCCTGGGCCGGCTGGCCGCCGAGGTGGCGCGGCGCCTGGTGGCAGGCGGGCTGACGGTCATCGGAGTGACGGGCTCCTCCGGCAAGACGTCGACGAAGGATCTGCTGGCCGCGGTGCTGGCGCCGCTGGGGCAGGTGGTGGCGCCGCCCGGATCGTTCAACAACGAACTGGGCCACCCGTGGACGGTGCTGCGCGCCGACGAGCACACCGACTTTCTGATCCTGGAGATGTCGGCCCGCCATCCGGGCAACATCGCCGCGCTGGCCGCCATCGCACCCCCGCAGATCGCGGTGGTGCTCAACGTCGGCACCGCGCACCTCGGCGAGTTCGGCTCGCGGCAGGCTATCGCCGATACCAAAGCGGAACTGCCGCAAGCTGTTCCGGCCTCCGGCGTGGTGGTCCTCAATGTCGACGACTCGGCAGTCGCGGCCATGTCGGCCAAGACCGCGGCCCGGGTGGTGCGGGTGAGCCGCCACACGCACGCCGACGTCTGGGCCGACGACGTGAGTCTCGACGCCACCGCACGGCCGTCGTTCACCCTGCATGCCGGACAGCGCAGCGTCTCGGTGCAGCTGGCCGTCCACGGTGATCATCAGGTGTCCAACGCACTGTGTGCGGCCGCCGTCGCCCTGGAATGCGGCGCCACCGGTGAGCAGCTGGCCACCGCGTTCGCGGCGGCGGGCCCGGTCTCCCAGGCACGGATGGCGGTGACCACCCGGGCCGACGGCGTGACCATCATCAACGACGCCTACAACGCCAACCCGGACTCGATGCGCGCCGGTCTGCAGGCCCTGGCCTGGATGGCGCGGGACGGGGCGGGACGACATCACAAGCGCAGGAGTTTCGCCGTCCTGGGTGAGATGGGCGAGCTCGGCGACGACGCGATCACCGAGCACGATCGCATCGGCAGGCTCGTGGTGCGATTAGATGTCAGTCGACTCATCGTCGTCGGAACGGGGAGGACTATGGGCGCCATGTTCCACGGGGCGGTCATGGAAGGGTCATGGGGTGCCGAATCCACACAGGTCGACGACGCGCAGGCGGCGCTGGAGCTGCTGCGGGCCGAACTCGCCGACGGTGACGTCGTGCTGGTGAAGGCGTCCAAGTCGGCCGGGCTGGCCGCACTGGCCGACACGCTGGTGGGAGACGTCGGCCGATGAGACTGATTCTGATCACCGTCGGCCTGTCGCTGGCGGTGTCGATCCTGTTGACGCCGGTACTGATCCGGCTGTTCAACCGGCAGGGCCTGGGCCACGAGATCCGCGAGGACGGCCCCCCGAGCCACCAGACCAAGCGCGGCACCCCGTCCATGGGCGGCGTCGCGATCCTGGCGGGGATCTGGGCGGGCTACCTGGGCACCCATCTGGTGGGTGTCGCGCTCAACGGCGAGGGGCCCTCGGCGTCGGGCCTGCTGGTCCTGGGACTGGCGACCGCACTGGGGTTGGTCGGCTTCTTCGACGACATGATCAAGCTGCGCCGGGCGCGCAACCTGGGGCTGAACAAGACCGCCAAGACCGTCGGGCAGATCAGTGCGGCAGTGCTTTTCGGCGTGTTGGTGCTGTGGTTCCGCAACGCCGACGGGCTCACCCCCGGCAGTACCGAACTGTCCTATGTGCGCGAGATCGCGACGGTGACGCTCCCGCCGCTGGTCTTCGTCCTGTTCGTGGTGGTGCTCGTCAGTGCCTGGTCCAACGCGGTCAACTTCACCGACGGTCTCGACGGCCTGGCCGCGGGCAGCATGGGCATGGTGTCAGCGGCGTATGTGCTGATCACCTTCTGGCAGTGGCGCAATGCGTGTGCCACCGCGCCCGGGCTGGGCTGCTACAACGTGCGCGACCCGCTGGACCTGGCGATTGTCGCCGCGGCCACCGCGGGTGCGTGTATCGGCTTCCTGTGGTGGAACGCCGCCCCGGCGAAGATCTTCATGGGCGATACCGGGTCCCTGGCCCTGGGCGGTGTCATCGCCGGGCTCTCGGTGGTCAGCCGCACCGAGGTGCTGGCCGTGGTGCTCGGTGCGCTGTTCGTCGCCGAGATCGTCTCGGTGGTGGTCCAGATCCTGGCCTTCCGCACCACCGGCCGCCGGGTGTTCCGGATGGCGCCGTTCCACCACCACTTCGAGCTGGTCGGCTGGGCGGAAACCACGGTGATCATCCGGTTCTGGTTGCTCACCGCCATCGCCTGCGGTCTGGGTGTGGCGCTGTTCTACGGCGAGTGGCTCAGTGCAATCGGCGCCTGACGGCCTGGGCAATCTGGAGCCCGACGGCCGGGGCCCTCTGGATCTGGAGCCCGACGGCCTGGGACCCCTTGTCCCCGGGGCGAAGGTCCTGGTGGTCGGCGCGGGGATCACCGGCAGGGCGGTGCTCAAGGTGCTGACGCCGCTGGGCGCCCTCGGCGATCTCACCGACGACCGGCCCATGGCGCTGGAACCTTTTGCCTATGACGGGGTTCGGGTCATCGACGCCGAGTCGGCGGCGGCCCGGGTGGGCGAGTACGCGCTGGTGGTCACCAGTCCGGGTCTGCCGCCGAGCGCGCCGGTGCTCACGGCAGCGGCCGCCGCCGGGGTGCCGGTGTGGGGTGATGTCGAACTGGCGTGGCGGCTCGATCAGTCCGGACGCTACGGGCCGCCGCGGCGCTGGCTGGTGGTCACCGGCACCAACGGCAAGACCACCACGACGTCCATGCTGCAGGCGATGTTGACGGCGGGGGGTCGCCGCAGCCTGTTGTGCGGCAACATCGGCGATCCGGTGCTCGACGTGCTCGACCAGCCGTCGGAGCTGTTGGCGGTGGAGCTGTCCAGTTTCCAGCTGTTCTGGTCGTCGTCGCTGCGGCCCGAGGCCGGCGTGGTGCTCAACGTCGCCGAGGACCACCTGGACTGGCACGGATCTTTTGACCACTACGCACAGGCGAAGGCCAAGGTGCTGACCGGCCGGGTGGCCGTGGCCGGCCTCGACGACCCGACCGCCACCGAGTTGCTGGCCGACGCGCCCGCGCCGGTCAAGCACGGGTTCCGGCTGGGGGTGCCGGGGCCGGGCGAATACGGGGTCCGCGACGGCTTGCTCGTCGACGCGTCCGGTGTCGAACTGGCGCCGGTGGACAGCATCGCGGCCACCGGGCCGGTGGGGGTGCTCAACGCATTGGCCGCGGCGGCCCTGGCCCGTGCGGTGGATGTGCCGCCCGAGGCGATCGCCACCGCGCTGTCCGAATTCCGGGTGGGCCATCACCGCGCCGAAGTGGTCGCGGTGTCCGAGGAAATCACCTACATCAACGACTCCAAGGCCACCAACCCGCACGCCGCGGAGGCCTCGGTGCTGGCCCATCCGCGGGTGGTTTGGGTGGCAGGTGGCCTGCTCAAAGGCGCTTCGGTGGAGTCGACGGTGCAGCGGATCGCCGACCGGTTGGCCGGCGTGGTGGTCCTGGGCCGCGACCGCGCGGTCATCGCCGAGGCGATCGCCCGACACGCGCCCGATGTCCCCGTCGTTGCGGTTGTGACGGGGGAGGATGCTGAGGTGCATGAGACCAATGGGTCATTTGTGACTCGTGTGATTAGTGCCTCTACGGGGGTCTCCTTGGGGGAGCGCGTGATGACCGAGGCAGTGGCGGCGGCCCGCGACCTGGCCTCGCCGGGAGACACCGTGCTCCTGGCTCCGGCGGGAGCATCCTTCGACCAGTTCGACAGCTATGCCCACCGCGGCGACACCTTCGCGGCCGCCGTACGCGCCCTCACCGGATAGCTGGAGATGGCCAGCATCCCGACCAGGTGGCGGCGGCGCTCGGAGCCGGATTCGCCGAGTCCCGATTCGTCGAACGCGGCCACCGAGCCCGACGCCGACACCCCAGACGCAGACACCACCGACACCGAACCGACCCCCGTCATCGCGAAAGACAGCACGAAAGACACCGAGAGCGCCACCCACAGCGCCCGGGCCGCTGCGCGACTGGCCAAGACGAAGTTCGGCAACTGGTTGTCGCGGCCCATGACGTCGTTCCATCTGATCGTCGCGGTGACGGCGCTGCTGATCACGCTCGGACTGATCATGGTGCTGTCCGCATCGGGGGTGTACTCGTATGACTCCGACGGTTCACCCTGGGCGGTGTTCGCCAAGCAGCTCCTCTGGACCGTGGTGGGCCTGTTCGCTTTCTACCTGGCGCTGCGGATGCCGGTCGCCGTGCTGCGCCGACTCGCCTTCCCCGGTTTCGCGCTGACCGTCGTCCTGCTGGTGCTGGTGTTGATTCCCGGAATCGGCAAGGTGGCCAACGGTTCCCGCGGCTGGTTCGTGTTCTACGGCTACTCGATGCAGCCTTCCGAGTTGGCCAAGATCGCCTTCGCGATCTGGGGTGCGCATCTGCTGGCCACGCGGCGGCTGGAGCGCGCGTCACTCAAGGAGATGCTGATCCCCCTGGTGCCGGGCGCGGTGATCGCGCTGGCGCTCATCCTTGCCCAGCCCGACCTCGGGCAGTGCGTGTCCATGGGCATCATCCTGCTCGGCCTGCTCTGGTACGCCGGCCTGCCGCTGCGGGTGTTCATCACCTCCTTGATCTCGGTGGTCTGTACGGCGGCCGTGCTGGCCATGGTCGAGGGCTACCGCTCGGCCCGGGTGCAGTCCTGGCTGGACCCCGGCGCCGACGCCCAGGGCTCCGGCTATCAGGCCCGCCAGGCCAGGTTCGCCCTGGCCAACGGCGGGGTGTTCGGTGACGGCCTCGGCCAGGGCGCCGCCAAATGGAACTACCTGCCCAACGCCCACAACGACTTCATCTTCGCGATCATCGGCGAAGAGCTCGGCTTCGTCGGGGCATTCGGTCTGCTCCTGTTGTTCGCCTTGTTCGCCTATGCAGGCACCCGCATCGCCAACCGCTCCGCCGACCCGTTCCTGCGTCTGCTCACCGCCACCGCCACCTTGTGGATCCTGAGTCAGGTGTTCATCAACGTGGGGTATGTCATCGGCCTGCTTCCCGTCACCGGCCTCCAGTTGCCACTCATCTCGGCGGGTGGAACCTCCACGGCGACAACACTTCTGATGATCGGGCTGATGGCCAACGCGGCCCGGCACGAACCCGAGGCGGTGGCGGCGCTGCGCTCGGGCCGCGATGACCGGATGAACCGCATCCTGCGGCTGCCGCTGCCGGAGCCGTACTCGCCCACCCGGGTGGAAGCGCTGCGGGACCGACTGCGCACCCGGCCCAAGCCGGCCAAGAACGCCAAGCCGGCCAAGAACGCCAAGCCGGCCAAGAAGGCCCAGCCCGCCGGTCGCAAGCCGGCCCGGGAGGCGGCCCGAAATCGCGCCGTCCCAAAAGGCGCGGGGGGTGAACGGTCCACCCGCCGGGCAGGGCATCATGGAGGCGGCCAGCGACGCGGCAGCGTTCGCGACACCTCAGAGGCCCCGACTCGCGGCAGAAGCGGGCGGTCACGTGCATTGGAAGGTCGCCACTAGTTGGAAGGCGCCCGTAGTTGAAGGGGTAACGCGCCCGGTGAACGACTCGGTCCACAGGCCGGCCGACAGCAGACCGATCTCGGTGGTGCTCGCCGGCGGCGGCACAGCCGGACACGTCGAGCCCGCAATGGCGGTCGCCGACGCGCTGATGGCCCTCGATCCGCGGATCCGCATCACCGCACTGGGCACGGCGCGCGGTCTGGAGACCCGGCTGGTCCCCGAACGCGGCTACCACCTCGAGCTCATCACCCCGGTGCCGCTGCCACGCCGGCCGTCCGGCGACCTGGTGCGCCTGCCCGCCCGGGTGCGCCGCGCCGTCCGGGAGACCCGGCACGTCTTCGACGAGGTCGCGGTGGATGTGGTGATCGGGTTCGGCGGCTACGTCGCACTGCCTGCCTACCTCGCCGCCCGCGGCGGTGTGCGTCGGCGCCCGGTACCGGTGGTGATCCACGAGGCCAACGCCAGTGCGGGGATCGCCAACAAAGTGGGTGCCCGATCCGCGCGTCGGGTGCTCTCCGCGGTGCCCGACTCCGGTCTGCGGGATGCCGAAGTGGTGGGCGTCCCTGTCCGGAAGGCCATCACCTCGCTGGACCGCGCCGCGTTGCGTGCCGAGGCCAGAACGTTTTTCGGCTTCACCGAGGACACCCCCGTGCTGCTGGTGTTCGGCGGCTCGCAAGGTGCCGCCTCGCTGAACCGCGCCGTCTCGGCGGCGGCGGGCGCCCTGGCGGGCCGCGGTGTGTCGGTGCTGCACGCCTACGGCGCGAAGAACACCCTGGACCTGCGCACTCCGGACCCGGGAGACCCGCGCTACGTCGCGGAACCGTATCTGGACCGGATGGATCTGGCGTATGCCGCCGCTGACCTGGCGATCTGCCGGTCCGGGGCGATGACGGTAGCCGAGGTGTCGGCAGTGGGGCTGCCCGCGGTGTACGTGCCGCTGCCGATCGGCAACGGCGAGCAGCGCCTCAACGCGTTGCCTGTGGTCGACGCGGGTGGCGGACTGCTGGTCTCCGACGCCGACCTGACCGGCGACTACGTCGCCGGTGTGGTGGGCGACCTGCTCACCGACCGGGTCCGATTGGCCTCGATGACCGTGGCCGCCGCGCAGGTCGGCCACCGCGACGCCGCCGAGCGGGTGGCGGCCGTGGCCATGGACGTGGCGCTGGCGGGCAGGCAGGAGAGTCGACGATGAGTGTGCCGTTGCCGCCGGAACTGACCCGGGTCCACATGGTGGGCATCGGCGGGGCCGGCATGTCCGGTATCGCCCGCATCCTGCTGGACCGCGGCGCGCTGGTCTCCGGCTCGGACGCCAAGGAGTCCCGCGGCGTGGTGGCGTTGCGGGCGCGTGGTGCCCTGATCAACATCGGCCACGACGCCGCCGCGCTGGATCTGCTGCCCGGCGGGCCCACCGCGGTGATCTCCACCCACGCCGCGATCCCCAAGACCAATCCCGAACTGGTGGAGGCGCGGCGCCGCGCGATCCCGGTGGTGATGCGGCCGGTGGTCCTGGCCAAGCTGATGGCCGGGCACACCGCGCTGCTGGTCAGCGGCACCCACGGCAAGACCAGCACCACATCGATGCTGACGGTGGCCCTGCAGCACTGCGGGTTCGACCCGTCGTTCGCGGTCGGCGGCGAGCTGGGGGAGTCCGGCACCAACGCCCACCACGGCAGCGGCACGGTGTTTGTCGCCGAGGCCGACGAGAGTGACGCGTCGCTGCTCGAATACACCCCGAATGTCGCCGTGATCACCAACATCGAGGCCGACCATCTGGATTTCTTCGGCACCGAAGAGGCCTACAGCGCGGTGTTCGACAGATTCGTCGACCGGATCGCGCCGGGCGGTGCGCTGGTGGTGTGCGCCGACGATCCCGGTGCCGCGGCGTTGGCGGCCAGAACCGCTGCGCTCGGTGTCCGGGTACTCACCTACGGCACACCGGGGGGTGACCTGCCGCTGGCGTGCGCACTGCTGAGCTGGCAGCAGCAGGGCACCGGCGCGGTCGCGGAGATCCAGCTGTCCGGCGAGGCGCACCCCCGGGCCATGCGGCTGGCCGTACCGGCCCGGCACATGGCGCTCAACGCGCTGGGGGCGCTGCTGGCCGCGGTCGAGGCCGGTGCACCCGTCGGCGCGGTCCTGGACGGACTCGCCGGCTTCGAAGGTGTGCGTCGGCGGTTCGAACTCGTCGGAACAGCCAACGGCGTCCGGGTTTTCGACGACTATGCCCACCATCCCACTGAGGTGCGGGCCGTGCTGGGGGCGTTGCAGACCCTCACCGAGCAGAGCGGCGGCGGCCGGGTGATCGCCGTCTTCCAGCCACATCTGTACTCGCGCACCAAGACGTTCGCCGCAGAGTTCGGCGCCGCCCTCGGGGCCGCTGACCGCGTCGTGGTCCTCGACGTCTACGCCGCCCGCGAGCAGCCGCTGACCGGGATCAGCGGGGCGTCGGTGGTCGAGCACGTCGGGGTGCCGGTGACCTACGTGCCCGATTTCTCTGCGGTGGCCGCCACGGTGGCCGGCTTGGCCCAGCCCGGCGACGTCATCGTGACGATGGGCGCGGGGGACATCACCATGCTGGGCCCGGAGATCCTGACCGAGCTGCAGGCGCGTACCCGGTGACCCAGCCCGAAGACCCACCGGTTCCCACAGATCCCGAGCTCGAGACCGAATCGGCTGCGCCCGCGGACCAGGAGGATCCCGACGACCTCGAAGGTCCCCGCCGGCGCGCCCGCCGCGAGCGCGCCGAACGCCGGGAAGCCGAGACCAGGGCCAAGGCGATCGAAGACGCTCGCCGGGAAGCCAAGCGGAAGGTGCTCGGCGCGCAGGCGGTCGAGATCAAGCCCGCCCGGCGCGGCACGGTCCGCGGCCTGAAAGTCGCGTTGTGGACGGTGGTGCTGGTCCTGGTCGCGACGGCGTTGGGCCTGATCCTCTACTTCACGCCGCTGATGTCGGCCCGCGACATCGTGGTGGTCGGCACCGGCGAGCTGACCCGCGAGGAGGTCATCGCCGTCTCCGAGGTGCCCGCCGGCACTCCGCTGCTGCAGATCAACACCGACGTGGTGGCCGAGAAGGTGGCCGCCATCCGCCGCGTGGCCAGTGCCCGCGTGCAGCGGGAGTACCCGTCGACCCTGCGCATCACCATCGTCGAGCGGATTCCGATCGCGGTGAAGGACTTTCCGGACGGGCCGCATCTGTATGACCGTGACGGCGTGGATTTCGCCACCGGCCCGGCGCCACTGACCCTGCCGTACCTCGATGTCGAGAATCCGGGGCCCAATGACCTGCCGACGCAGGCGGCGCTGGCGGTGCTGACGGCGTTGCGGCCGGAGGTGGCCGGCCAGGTGGGTCGGGTGGCCGCGCCGTCGGTGTCGTCGATCACGCTGACGTTGACCGACGGCCGGGTGGTGGTGTGGGGGACCGAGGATCGCACGCAGGAGAAGGCCGACAAGCTGGCCGCGCTACTGACCCAGCCGGGGCAGACCTACGACGTGTCCAGCCCGGACCTGCCCACCGTCAAATAGGCGCAGGACAAAATTCCCGCGCGTTGTCGGCGCGCCTGCGTCACTCGGTCCGAGAGCGGCCCTACGGTTCTGTTTGCACGGATCTACTTGACATAACTCTAAGCCTATAGTTGAGGTTGAGAGTTTGGGACACGCCCGGGTCAAGAAGAATCCCGACGACATGCACAGCCACCCAGGGAGGAAGGCGACCGATGACCCCCCCGCACAATTACCTCGCCGTCATCAAGGTTGTCGGTATCGGCGGCGGCGGCGTCAATGCCGTCAACCGCATGATCGAACAGGGCCTGAAAGGCGTCGAGTTCATCGCGATCAACACCGACGCTCAGGCGTTGTTGATGAGCGATGCCGACGTCAAGCTCGATGTCGGCCGCGACTCGACACGCGGCCTGGGCGCAGGCGCTGATCCAGAGGTCGGCCGCAAAGCCGCCGACGACGCCAAGGACGAGATCGAAGAGCTGCTGCGCGGCGCCGACATGGTGTTCGTCACCGCAGGTGAAGGCGGCGGCACCGGAACCGGTGGCGCTCCCGTCGTCGCGACCATCGCACGCAAGCTCGGCGCGCTGACCGTCGGCGTGGTGACGCGGCCGTTCTCCTTCGAGGGCAAGCGTCGCAGCAACCAGGCCGAAGCCGGCATCACCTCGCTGCGTGAGAGCTGCGACACCCTGATCGTGATCCCCAACGATCGGCTGCTGCAGATGGGCGACGCCGCGGTGTCGTTGATGGATGCGTTCCGGAGCGCCGACGAGGTGCTGCTCAACGGTGTCCAGGGCATCACCGACCTGATCACCACACCGGGTCTGATCAACGTCGACTTCGCCGACGTCAAGGGCGTCATGAGCGGGGCGGGCACCGCCCTGATGGGCATCGGCGCCGCCCGCGGTGACGGCCGCGCCCTCAAGGCCGCCGAGATCGCCATCAACTCGCCGCTGCTGGAGGCGTCGATGGACGGCGCGCTGGGTGTGCTGTTGTCGGTGGCCGGTGGCAGCGACCTGGGTCTCTTCGAGATCAACGAGGCCGCCTCCCTGGTCCAGGACGCCGCACATCCCGATGCCAACATCATCTTCGGCACCGTGATCGACGACTCGCTCGGCGACGAGGTGCGGGTGACCGTCATCGCTGCCGGCTTCGAGGCCGGCGGTGCCGGCCGCAAGCCGGTGACCGCTGCCAACCAGGGTGCCGGCGGCCAGCAGGCCGTGGCCACGGGTCGCGCGGGCAAGGTGTCGTCGTCGCTGTTCGAGCCGGCCGATGCCGCCAGCGTTCCGGTGCACACCAACGGTGCGACGGTCCGCGTCGGTGGTGGCGGCGATGACGGCATCGCCGACGACGACGTGGATGTGCCGCCCTTCATGCGTCACTGACCGTGATGATCCGCCGCGTCACCACCACGCGGGCCGGTGGTGTCTCGAAGCCGCCGTTCGACACCTTCAACCTCGGCGATCACGTCGGTGATGATCCAAAAGCGGTGGCGGCCAACCGCAAGCGCCTCGCGACCGCCATCGGGGTGGCGCCCGACCATCTGGTGTGGATGAACCAGGTGCACGGCGACCGAGTGGTGCGGGTCGACGAACCCCGCACCTCCGCAGTGGACGCCACCGACGCGCTGCTGACCACCACCCCCGGGCTGGCGTTGGCGGTCGTCACCGCCGACTGCGTCCCGGTTCTGCTGGGCGACGCGCGGGCCGGGGTCATCGCCGCGGTGCACGCAGGCCGGGTGGGTGCGCAAAAGGGAGTGGTGCCGCGCACGGTGGAGGCGATGGTCGCCGCGGGGGCCACCATCGGGGACATCTCGGTACTTCTGGGTCCCGCGGTCAGCGGGGCCAACTACGAGGTGCCCGACGACATGGCCGATGAGGTGGACTACGTATTGCCCGGCAGTCGCACCGTGACCGCCAAACGCACCTCCGGTCTGGACCTGCGCGCCGGACTGGTGCGGCAGCTGCAGACTTTGGGTATCACCGCGGTCGCGGTCGATCCGCGGTGCACGGTGGCGGACCGGAAGTTGTTCAGCCACCGCCGCGACGCGCCGACGGGGCGGCTGGCCTCGGTGGTGTGGATGCAGGAATCCGCACCGACATGACACGCCGGGACGAACTGGCCGAGGCTCTGGCAACGCTGCGCACGCGGCTGGCCGCAGCCGCCGAGCAGGCCGGCCGCGACCCCGATGACATCGAACTACTGCCGGTCACCAAGTTCTTTCCGGCCTCGGATGTGGCGATCCTCGCGGAGCTGGGATGTCGTGCGTTCGGGGAGTCCCGGGACCAGGAGGCCACCCAGAAGGTTGCCGACCTGGCCGGACGGGTGCCGGCGGAGACCCGGTGGCACATGGTCGGGCAGATCCAGTCGAAGAAGGCGCGCTCGGTGGCGCACTGGGCGCACACCGTGCACTCGGTCGGAACCGAGAAGGTGCTCGGCGCGCTGGCCCGGGGCGCGGAGGTGGCTCTCGACGAGGGAGCCCGCAGTGCGCCGCTGGCCGTGTTCATCCAGGTGAGCCTCGACGGCGATGAATCCCGCGGCGGGGTCGACATCGAGAACAGCGCTCAGATCGACGCGTTGTGCGCGGCGGCCGACACGGCGGTGGGACTGGAACTCGTCGGGCTGATGGCGATTCCGCCACTGGGTGCGGATCCGGACCAGGCTTTCGCGAGGTTAGCCGCCGAAAGAAGCCGGGTACAGACCCGATATCAGCACCGGCTCGGTCTGTCCGCGGGAATGTCCGGCGACCTCGAGGCGGCAGTGAAACATGGTTCGACGTGTGTGCGTGTCGGAACCGCTCTTCTGGGATCAAGGCCACTAACGTCACCGTGAGTAGTCACTCCAGTCACATCTTCATCACAAGCACCACACTTTTAGGGCATCGAGAAGGGTCACGCGATGAGCACACTTCACAAGGTCAAGGCCTACTTCGGAATGGCTCCGCTGGAGGATTACGACGACGAGTACTACGAGGACGACGAGCGTGGTGCGGTACGCGGAACTCCGCGCCGCACAGAGCGTTTCGGCTCCGAGGAATTCCCGGCGGGGTATGACCGCTACGCCGACCGGATGGACCCGCGTGACCGCGAATACGGCGATCCCCGGGATCCCCGCGACGACGAGTACGCACCGAGCTACCGCGGCGGCGCCTACGGCGACGACACCCGCTTCCGGCCGCGCGAGTTCGACCGTGCCGCGCCCCGACTGGGCGGCCTGCGTGGCGCAGCCCCCACCCGCGGCGCCCTGGCGATGGACCCGCGCCGGATGGCGGAACTGTTCGAGGCCGGCAGCCCGCTGTCGAAGATCACCACGTTGCGACCCAAGGACTACAGCGAGGCCCGCACCATCGGCGAGCGGTTCCGCGAGGGCACCCCGGTGATCATGGACCTGGTGTCCATGGACAACGCCGATGCCAAGCGGCTGGTCGATTTCGCTGCCGGCCTGGCGTTCGCGCTGCGCGGTTCGTTCGACAAGGTGGCCACCAAGGTGTTCCTGCTGTCACCGTCGGACGTCGAGGTCACCCCCGAAGAACGTCGCCGGATGGCAGAAGCCGGTTTCTACGCCTACCAGTGACGCCGCCTAACAGTGACGCCGCCCAGGGAGGCTGCGTGCTGACCACGCGGTGACTCGGTAGGCTGGCCATGCCGGTTCAGTCGAGTTGATTGGTCCCGGTCCGGTCACCGACGGTATCGGCAATGTCTCCTCGTCAGTAAGGGTCGGCTCTCGTTGGCGTACTTCTTTCAAATCCTGGGTTTTGTGCTGTTCGTCTTCTGGTTGCTGCTGATCGCACGCGTGGTCGTCGAATTCATCCGCTCGTTCAGCAGGGACTGGCATCCCCGCGGCTTCACGGTGGTGGTCCTGGAGGTCATCATGACGGTGACGGATCCGCCGGTGAAGTTGCTGCGACGACTCATCCCGCAGCTGACCATCGGCGCCGTCCGGCTCGATCTGTCCATCATGGTGCTGTTACTCCTGGCGTTCATCGGCATGCAGGCGGCATGGAGTGTGTGATCGCCCCTTATCGTGTTCGCAGAACTTTGAAATTCGTTCTTAATTACCGGGCTGATCCGCAACCGGCGGGTCGGGTGTGACAGGATGGGCGCCAGTTACAGTCCGGCTACTAGCTTGGTCTATCGTTCTCGCCTTGAGACCGGTTCGACCGTCAAGACCTGAGGGGGCAGACAATGCCGCTTACACCAGCCGACGTGCATAATGTTGCGTTCAGTAAGCCGCCGATCGGCAAGCGTGGCTATAACGAGGATGAGGTTGACGCCTTCCTCGATCTGGTGGAGAACGAGCTGACGAGGCTCATCGAAGAGAATGCCGACCTGCGTCAGCGGGTCAGCGAACTCGACCAGGAGCTCGCCGCGGCCCGCGCCGGAGGTGGCGCCCAGGCGACACAGGCGATTCCGCTCTACCAGCCCGAGCCGGAGCCCGAACCTGCGCCCGCCCCGGTGTACGAGGCACCGCCCACTCCGCCCGCGCCGGCTCAGCCGGAAGCACCGCGCAGTGAAGAGGCCCACCTCAAGGCCGCTCGTGTGCTCGCCCTGGCTCAGGACACCGCCGACCGGCTCACCGGCACGGCCAAGGCCGAGGCCGACAAGCTGCTCGCCGATGCGCGTTCCAACGCCGACGCCATGCTCTCCGAGGCCAAGCGCACCGCCGAAGCCACCACGACTGACGCCCGCACCCGTGCCGACGCCATGCTCTCCGACGCGCAGACCCGCTCGGAGACGCAGTTGCGGCAGGCCCAGGAAAAGGCCGACGCACTCCAGGCCGACGCCGAACGCAAGCATTCCGAGATCATGGGCACCATCAACCAGCAGCGCACGGTGCTGGAAGGTCGCCTCGAGCAGCTGCGCACCTTCGAACGCGAATACCGGACGCGCCTCAAGACGTATCTGGAGTCTCAGCTCGAAGAACTCGGCCAGCGCGGATCGGCAGCACCTGTCGATTCCAGTGCAGGCAATGACGGTGGCTTCAATCAGTTCAACCGGGGCAACAACTAACCGGATGATCGATCGATGCTGATCGTCGCGCTCGTCCTGGCAGTCATCGGCCTCGCCGCGCTGGTGACGGCCGTCGTCACCAGCAATGCGGTGGTGGCCTGGGTGTGTATCGGGGCCAGCGTCATCGGCGTCGTCCTGCTCATCGTCGACGCCATCCGGGAGCGGCAACGTGGCGAGGTGGACTCCTCTGAGCCGGCCGAGGCCGACGAAGCCGAGTCCGGCGAGGCCATCGACGCCACCTACCAGAATTTCGACGCCGAGTACCCGGACGAAGAACCGGACACCCAGGTGGTGTCGACGACGTCCGAGGAAACTGCCGACGAGAGCGTCGAGCAGCCCAAAACGACGCCGAACTAGTCAGCTCACCCCCGGGCCAACGCGGCGGTGACGTCAGCGTCGGGTACCTGGCCGAACTGCCGGTAGGACTGGCCCACGGCGTAGAACGGCCGCGGCGTGTGAACACACACCACGTCGTCGGCGATCCCGTCGAACACTTCTGAGACCGTCGCGGGCGCGGTGGGGACGCCCACGATCACCCGGGCTGCGCCGCTGTCGCGAGTCGCCAGCACCGCCACCCGCATCGTGGCGCCGGTCGCCACACCGTCGTCAACCAGGAGCACGGTCCGGCCCGCTACGGGCACCGGCGGCCTGCCCTGCCGATAGGCGATCTCGCGGCGATCCAGCTCCTGTCGTTCACGCTCGACAATCGCTTCGATATCCTGTTGTCCGACACCGAGATCCGCGATCAACCGGTCGTTGACCACCATCCGGTCCCGGGTGATGGCGCCGAGGGCCAACTCTTCATGGCCGGGCACGCCGAGCTTGCGCACCACAGCCACCTCGAGTGTGGCGCCCAACCGGTCGGCCACCACCGCGGCGACCGGCACCCCGCCGCGGGCCAGGCCGATCACCAGCAGATCAGGCTCAGCGGTGAATTCGGACAAGGCCGCCGCGAGCGCTTCGCCGGCATCCTGACGGTCGAGGAACCCGTTGGCATACCGGCGGCGCAGGAAATTTCTGCTCTTCATCCGCGCACCCCGTCCAGTACTTCCAGTGTGCAGGTTTTCCGTCGCCGGCTGGTTCAAAACCTCCGCCTGCGTCGGGCTGGGTGCGGATGGGCGCGGACGGGTATGCAGCGGTCATCATGGGCATCACACACAGCAGCGTCATCGACCATCCCTGCGACGAAGTGTTCGCCTGGCACGCCCGACCCGGCGCCATCCATCGGCTGATTCCGCCCTGGCAACCGATGTCCGCGGTCCAGGAAGCGACGTCGCTGGCCGACGGCCTGGCGGTGCTGGGACTCCCGGGCGGCCTGCGCTGGTACGCCCAACACGACCGCGCCGCCTACGATCCGCCGCACCGGTTCGCCGACGACCTGACCGCCGGCGGCATCCGATCCTGGCCCACGCTGGTCACGCGGCGCTGGCGGCACACTCACGAATTCGCCGATCGCGGCGACGGCACCACACTGTTGACCGATACGGTCGACACGCCTGTTCCCGGACGGGCCCTGCGCTCGACGTTCGTCTACCGGCACCGCCAGACCGCCGACGACCTGGCCGCGCACCGCAGCGCCGCCGAGCAGGGGATGACGCCCATGACGGTGGCCGTCACCGGGGGTACCGGTCTCGTCGGCACGGCGCTGTGCGCATTTCTCACCACCGGAGGCCACCGCGTCATCCGGCTGACCCGAAACCCGGCCACCGGTCCGGACGCCCGGTACTGGAATCCCGAAGATCCGGCGCCGGATCTGCTGACCGGGGTGGACGCCGTGGTGCATCTGGCCGGTGAGTCCATCGCCGGGCGATTCACCGACGACCACAAGACCAAGATCCGCAGCAGCCGTATCGGTCCCACCCGCAAGCTTGCCGAAATCGCCGCCACCACCGTCGGCGTGCGGGTGTTCGTCAGCGCGTCGGCGATCGGTTTCTACGGCTATGACCGTGGCGACACCGAGCTCACCGAGGACAGCAGCCGGGGTGAGGGCTTCCTCGCCGATGTGGTGTCGGACTGGGAGACGGCGACGGCCCCGGCTGCCGAGGCGGGTCTGCGGGTGGTCCAGGTGCGCACCGGGATCGTGCAGGCGGCCCGCGGTGGCACCTTGGCGTTGCTGAAGCCGCTGTTCGGTGTGGGTCTCGGCGGCAAACTCGGCAGCGGCCGGCAGTGGCTGTCGTGGATCGGTATCGACGACCTGACCGACATCTATCACCGCGCGCTCTACGACCACCGGCTCAGCGGCCCGGTGAATGCGGTGGGGCCGGACCCGGTGCGCAATGTCGACTACACCGCTGCGCTGGCCCAGGTGCTGCACCGGCCCGCGGTGCTGCCGGTGCCTTCGTTCGGGCCCCGGTTGCTGCTGGGTGCCGAAGGGGTGCGCGAGCTCGCCGAAGCCAGCCAGCGCGTGTCACCGACCAAGCTGCTGGGCGTCGACCACCGGTTCCGGCACCGAAATGTCAGCGACGCCCTGGCCCATCAGCTGGGTCACGACTGACAGATCGGCCGGGCCACCCGGTCCAGGAAACCTGACACCAGTGTGCGCAGTCGACGGGCTGCCCCGTCCTGCTCCACGCGGGTGCGGGCCCGCAGGACGTCCGCGTCGAGGCCCAGGCGCGCGACATCGCTCTCGTTGCCCTCGGTGACGGTGCGGTCGTCGTCGAGCCACAGTTCCAGCAGCGCCTCGTTCAGTTCGGGATGGAACTGCAGTCCCAGGGCGGTGCCGAGGACGAACGCCTGCGTCGAGTGCGCGGTGCGGGCCAGTTCGGTGGCCCCTGCGGGTGTGGTGAACTGGTCGGAGTGCCACTCGAACCAGGGTCCGTCGGGAATCAGATCTGTTCTGTGCGTGGTGATCTCGTGCCAACCGAGTTCGGTGCTGGGGGCCTTGGCCACCGTGCCGCCCAGTGCCTGGGCCACCAGTTGACCGCCGAAGCAGACGCCGAGCACGCCCACTCCGGCGTCGACCGCGTCGCGCACCATCGTCATCTGGGTGCCGACCCAGCCGTTGCGCAAATCCTCGTCGTACACCGACCACCGTGAGCCCAGCGGCACGATGACGTCGTACCGGGTGGGATCCGGGAACGCGGTGGTCACCGCGGCCGGGGTGTCCACCTGGGACACCGGCACGACGTTGAGCGTGTCGATGTCGAATCCGTGCTCGGCGAAGACGTCGCCGAGCACCGCCTCGGGGGCGTTGGGATCGTTGTAGACGAACAGGACTTTCGGAGCCACGCTCACAGACGATACTGAGTCAACGACGTGGCCGCAGGGGAGGTGCGGCGTCGGGGGCCACCTCGGCACCTATCCTGCGGAACAGGGTGTCGGCGGCGTTGGCGTAATTTCCGTCGCCGTCGAATGCTTCGGGCTCGAAGGTGACCGCCACCGCGATCGCGATCCGCTGGGCCGGCAGGTATGCCTGCAGCGCCGCGTAGCCGGAGAACATCGGATTCTGCAGCAGCCAATCACCGGAGAGCACGATGCCCAGCCCGTAGTCGTAGAAGTCGCTCATCGGCGCGCAGGTGGCGCAGCGGGGCTGCGCTCTGGTCTTGCCCTTCAAACCGCTGGTGAACTCTTGTAATGACCTCTCGGACAGCAGCTTTCCTGATCCGATACCGGCCGCTGTGGTCGCCAGGTCGTCGATCGTGGTGGTCTGGATGGCGCCGTTGGTGATGGTCCACGACGGATTCCAGTAAGTGGAGTCCTCGTAGAACGGCGTGCCCTTGGCGACGGCCAGCTGCTGGCGGCGCTCCGAGGTGTAGGCGTGCAGAGCAGGCTCGGGGATCTCCGGGGTATAGGAGTTGGTGGTCTCGGTCAGACCGAGAGGACCAAGAACTTTGTCGGCCAACAACTTCGGCATCTGCTCGCCGGTGGCCCGCTCCAGCGCCAGGCCCAACAGGACATAGTTGGTGTGGGCGTAACTCCAGTTGGTGCCGGGCGGGTACTGCAGCGGTTCGGCGGTCGCGAACGCCAGCAGTTCCTCGGGGTCCCACTGCCGGAACGGATCGTCGTAGAGCGCCCGGTCGAACGCATCGTTGCCGATCACGTAGTCGTGGTAGCCCGACGTCATCTGCGCGAGCTGCCGCAGGGTCACGTTGTCGGCGTTGGGGACGTCAGGCAGCCAGGTCGACAGCGTGTCGTCGAGGCTGACCTTTCCTTCGTCGACCAGGATCAGCAGCAGCGTCGACACATACGAGATGGCGACGGCACCGTTGCGGAAGTGCATGTCGGTGCTGGCGGGCACGCCCGACATCGATTCGCCGAAGGCGTCGGCCACCACCTCCTTGCCGTCGATGGTGACCTTGACGATCGCCGATTTGAGATGCTCGCTGCGCATCGTGTCGGCGACGAGGCGCAGGACCTCGTCCGCCTTGGCGGTGTGGGTGGTGGGGGTGCTTGCCGTCGGCGGGTTCTCCGGTGACAGGCAGGCGCTGAGCACCACGGCGCACACGACGGCGGCCGGCAGGCGAAGGTGGCGGGAGGCGAGCACACCTGAGCTTTGCAGTCCGTTGGGGCGATGTGCGGGACCTTCGTTACGATTCGAGGCATCAATTCGTTTGGGGGAGAGCATGAGCGTCGAGAATTGGCTGCTGACCGACGCAGAGCGGGGCAATCCCCACAGCAGTCTGACTGCCTGGTGTGCGGGCAACTCGGTGCGCCCGCTGGTGCACGGCGCCACCTACTTCGACGAACTGGTCACCGAGGTCGAGGCATTGCAGGCCGGCGATCACCTGTTCTTCACCGATTGGCGCGGTGACCCCGATGAGCGACTGCGCCCCGACGGTCCCACCGTCGCCGGGTTGTTCAGCGCCGCCGCGGAACGCGGGGTGATCGTCAAAGGGCTGATGTGGCGCTCACACCTGGACACGCTGCAGTACAGCGAAGAGGAAAACCAGCACCTCGGCGACGACATCGAAAGTGCAGGCGGTGAGGTGCTGCTCGATCAGCGGGTGCGCCTCGGCGGTTCGCATCATCAGAAGCTGGTGCTGCTGCGGCACACCGACGACCCGTCGCGTGACGTCGCCTTTGTCGGCGGCATCGATCTGTGCCACAGCCGCCGCGACGACGCCACGCATGAAGGTGACCCGCAGGCGGTGCAGATGTCGGAGAAATACGGCAGCAGACCGCCCTGGCACGACGTGCAGTTGCGGATTCAGGGGCCGGTGATCGACGCGCTGGACACCACTTTCCGGGAACGCTGGACCGACCCGACGCCCATCGACAACAACTCACCGCTGGCCTGGTTGCGCGACAAACTGCGCCATGCCGACCTGACGGCGGATCCGCTGCCGACTCAACCGCCACCGCCGCCGCCGTGCGGGGCACAACATGTGCAGGTGCTGCGCACCTATCCCGATGCCCACCATGCGTTTTCGTTTGCGCCTGACGGGGAGCGCAGTATCGCGCGGGCTTATCTCAAGGCGGTGCCGCGGGCCAGGCGCCTGATCTACCTCGAAGACCAGTACCTGTGGTCCACCGACGTGGCCCGGCTGTTCGCCGAGGCCTTGCAGACCCATCCCGACCTGCACGTGGTCGCGGTGGTGCCGCGTCATCCCGACGTCGACGGCAAGCTTGCGCTGCCGCCCAATCAGGTGGGCAGGCAGCAGGCCCTCGACGTGTGCCGGCGCGCGGATCCGGACCGGGTGCACGTCTTCGACGTGGAGAATCATGCCGGCACACCGGTCTACGTGCACGCCAAGGTGTGCGTCATCGACGACGTGTGGGCCGCGGTCGGCAGCGACAACTTCAATCGCAGGTCCTGGACCCATGATAGTGAATTATCCTGTGCGGTATTGGATTCCGAGCATGACGAGCGTGAGCCACGCGATCCGGCGGGGTTGGGTGACGGGGCCCGTGCCTTCCCGAGAGAGCTGCGGCTGACGCTGCTGCGCGAACACCTCGACCGCGCCGATGACGGCAGCCAGGACGAGGGACTGCTCGATCCGTCGGCCTTGGTCGCGACCCTGCGGGCCTCGGCCGAGGCGCTGCAGGCGTGGCACGACGCCGGCAAGGCCGGGCCCCGGCCGCCGGGGCGGTTGCGCCCGCACCAACCCGAACAGCTGGGCCGTCTCACCAGGCTGTGGTCGGTGCCGGTGTATCGGACCATGTATGACCCGGACGGCCGGTCGTGGCGGGAACGCCTGCGCAACCGGTGGTGAGGCGGGTCACGGCAGCACTTTCACTAGGGTGGTGGGATGTTGCTGGTCCGGGCCGAGGTGTAGTCGCGCCGTATGTTCATCGTCATTCTCAGCACGATTCTCCTGTTGGCCCATCTGTACGTCTGGAAACGCGCGGTCAAGGACACCACGGCGCCGGGGCGCACCCGGTGGATCCTCACCGGCGTGTTCGTCGCGTTGGCCGTCCTGTTGTTCTCGACGCTGATGGTGCCTCGATTCTTCGGAGTGGCCGAATCGCCGATCTTCGCCTGGCCCGGCTACCTCTGGTTCGCTTTGTTCGGCTATTTGCTGCTCTGCCTGCTGCTGCTCGAACCGGTGCGGCTGGTGCTGCGGGTGTGGGTCAAGCGGCAGCCGACTCCGGCTGCGGAGCCGGTCATCGCGGAGGAACCCGTCGAGACCACTCCTGCTGCGCCGGCTCTGAACCGGCGGGTGTTCCTGGCCCGCACCAGCGCTGTGGCCGCCGGTGCCGGGGCAGTGGGCCTGGTGGGGGTCGGCGCGGCCACCGCGCTCGGTCCGCCCGACATGCTGCAGGTCCCGATCAGCCTGCGGCGGCTCCACCCGGCGTTCAACGGGTTCCGCATCGCGGTGGTCTCCGACATCCATCTCGGCCCGCTGGCCGGTCGCAAACACACCGAGCGGATCGTCCGGATGATCAACGAGACCGAGCCGGACCTGGTGGCGATCGTCGGCGACCTGGTGGACGGCTCTGTCGAGGAACTGGGGCCAGCGGCGGAACCGTTGCGCGACTTGGTGTCCCGAGAGGGCACGTTCTTCGTCACGGGTAACCACGAGTACTTCGTCGAAGATACGGCTGAGTGGCTGCGTGAGCTGGAACGGCTCGGCGTCCAGCCGATGCAGAACGAGCACACGGTGATCCGGCGCGGGGGCGCGGCGTTCGACCTGGTGGGTGTCAACGACATTTCCGGCGAAGAGCGTTCGCAACCGCCGGATTACGACCGCGCCCTCAGCGGTGTCGACCCGTCCCGTCCGACGGTGCTCCTGGCTCACCAACCGGTGATGGTCACCGAATCCGCCGCCCGCGGCGTGGACCTGCAGCTGTCCGGGCACACCCATGGCGGTCAGACCTGGCCTTTCCAGTACATCGTCAAGGCCGTCAACCCGTCACTGGCCGGCCTGTCCACTGTCGACGACACCCAGCTCTACGTGTCCCGCGGCGCGGGATTCTGGGGGCCGCCGGTGCGGGTCGGCGCGCCGCCGGACATCTCGATTCTGTCGCTGAACGCCGGACGATAGAGCGTCGTCAGGCGGGGTTCAAGGTGCCGTGCAGGACTTTGTGCGCAGAGCCGCCGACCGCGCGAACACCCGGCGGTAGGTCCGGGCGATCGAGCGCGACGACGCGTGGATCGGTCAGTACGTAGCTTCTGCCTCGATGTCTGACCACGGCCGAGCCGGCGGCCCGGACATTGCGCACCCAGTCTGATTTCTCGCCGTAGTTGAGCACCACCGACAGCCTGCCGTCCTCGACATATGCCATCACGGGGGTTCGGTAGGTGTGCCCTGACTTTCGGCCGGTGTGCTCGATGACGGCCATGTGGCGCAGGTGTGGGGCCCACAATCGTTGCACCGGATTGGTCGCATATTTGTTGAATCGCGCGATGATCCGCATCATCCGCGGTCCGAGGGCCGACGCGATTCGCGCCGCACCTGTCGCGATGGAATCGGCAATTCGGCTTGGCATGTCCTCACCCCGGTTTCGAATTTACGCGGGGCCTTCACGGGCATCAATGTCAGCCGCCGCGATCCATTTTTGTCACTGGCATGTCGCAGGACATCGGTAATACCAAGACCGGCGGCTTGAGGGCAGCAGTGTCACCGTCGAAGATCACCTGAATTGTGCTCGTCGGGGCTGACGGAATCGGCCTATTTTGTCAGCCTGCGAAAGTAGAATCGAACACATGTTCGAGGATGTGATGTTGGGGCGTTGCTGGTCGAGGTGGAGGAATCCCGCCTCGACGAA
>JBEVFK010000113.1:0-76279 GCA_040512325.1 Mycobacterium sp.
GCCGACCCTGCCGTGGTCGGCGGAGCGATCCTGCTGGTCGCGCTCTCCCTGTTCGGCTTCGACTATGACACCGTGGGCCGGCGCACCGCCGCCTCTGATTCCGAGCCGGCGTAATGGCCGAACGCGCGATGCCCGTCCCGGAAGGGCTGGCGGGTATGCGGGTCGACGCCGGAGTGTCGCGATTGCTGGGTCTGTCCCGGACGGTCGCCGCGGACATCGCCGAGAACGGCGGTGTTGTGCTGGACGGCACACCGGCCGGCAAGTCCGACAAGCTGACCGCGGGTGCCTGGATCGAGGTGCAGCTGCCGGAGGCGCCCCCGCCGGTGGAGAACGTCCCTGAACAGATCGAGGGGATGACGATCCTGTACTCCGACGACGACATCGTCGCCGTCGACAAACCCGCTGGCGTCGCCGCGCATGCCACCGTCGGCTGGCACGGACCGACGGTGCTGGGCGGGCTGGCCGCGGCGGGGTTCCGGATCAGCACCTCAGGTATCCACGAGCGCCAGGGCATCGTGCATCGCCTCGATGTCGGCACCTCCGGGGTGATGGTGGTGGCCCTCTCGGAGCGGGCGTACACCGTGCTCAAGCGTGCGTTCAAGGCACGCACCATCGACAAGCGGTATCACGCTCTGGTGCAGGGCCATCCGGACCCGTCCAGCGGCACCATCGACGCCCCCATCGCCCGCAGCCGCGGGAACGACTGGAAGTTCGCGGTCACCGAGGGTGGTCGCGACAGCGTGACGCACTACGACACGGTCGAGGCGTTTGTCTCGGCCAGCCTGCTCGATGTGCACCTCGAAACCGGGCGCACCCATCAGATCCGGGTGCATTTCTCGGCGCTGCACCACCCCTGCTGTGGTGACCTGACCTACGGGGCGGACCCGACGTTGGCGAAAAGGCTTGGGCTGCAACGTCAATGGCTACATGCCCGGTCGTTGGCGTTCGCACACCCGGCCGACGGCCGGCGGATCGAGATCACCAGCCCGTATCCCGCAGACCTGCAGCACGCACTCGACGTGCTGCAGCAGCACGAGTGAGCGCGCGGCCACCAACCGATCAGATGACCGGGCGCACCGCAGGGCTGCTCTACGGGCTCGGTGCCTACGGCTGCTGGGGCCTGTTCCCGGCGTTCTTTCCGCTGCTGCTCCCGGCCGGTGCCTTCGAGGTGCTCGCCCACCGCATTCTGTGGACCCTGGCGTTCCTGGCGGTGCTCATCGTCGCCGTGCGCCGCGTCGGCGACCTGCGCAAGATCAGCGGGAGAGTCTGGCTGCTGATGGCGCTGGCCGCGGTGCTGATCTCCGTGAATTGGGTGGTCTACATCTACGCGGTGACCAACGGCCATGTCGTCGACGCCGCCCTGGGCTACTTCGTCACCCCGCTGGTCAGTGTCGCGATCGGGGTGCTCTTCTTCCGCGAGAAACTCAACAAGGTTCAGATCGCGGCCCTGACCCTCGCCGTGGTGGCGGTCCTGATCCTGGCGGTGCAGTTCGGTGCCCCACCGTGGATCGCCCTGGCCATCGCGTTCTCGTTCGGCCTCTACGGCGCGGTCAAGAAGCTGGTGCCCACCGATCCGCGGGTCAGCGTGGGGGTGGAGGCGGCACTGGTGGCGCCCCTGGCCCTGGCCTACGTCATCGTGTTGGGAGCCGGCGGTGGCGCAGAGTTCCTCGCCAACGGCCCCTGGCACACCGCGCTCATGGTCGTCACGGGCCTGGTGACAGCGATTCCGCTGCTGTTCTTCGCCGCGGCGGCGCAACGACTGCCGATGGTCACCCTGGGGCTGCTCATGTATCTCAACCCGGTGATGCAGATGACCTGGGGTCTGGTGGTGGGCCACGAGCCCATGCCGCCCGCGCGGTGGCTGGGATTCGCGCTGATCTGGGTGGCCCTGGCTGTGTTCAGCGTGGACGCGGTCCTGCGAGCCAGAACATCGGCGAAAGAGATTCCTGCGGATGTCGAATCCGGGACCGCGTGATCGTGTCATCCAGTCGACCACCTGCTCGACGGGCTGACGTGATACACAACTCGGGCAAACCAGACCGGAGGGAATCGACCAGATGGACGATCGCGCACGCATGGCCGCTGACCGCAGGCGCAAGATCCTCATAGCGGTGGTCGCGGCCATCATCGGGGTGGCGGTCGTCGTGCCGATCGGCGGTGCACTGTTGCAGCAGATCTTCGGCTCAGACACCCCCGCGGGCCAGCGCGACGCCACCGCCACCACAACAGCGCCGCCGGTGTACACCATCAAGCCGCTGGCGGTCCGGCCGGTGATCAGCGTCGAGGGCACACTGCCTGAACAATGCCCGCCCCCGGCGCCGGTGCCGCCCGGCGAGATCCTGCGCACCTGCGACTTCGCCCGCACCGCGCTGTTCACGCTGGGACCCGAGGCGGTGCGGCTGCAGTTGGTCCGGGTGGATTCTCTGCTGTCGCCCATCACCAAGGCCTGGCTGGTCCAGGTCTCGATGAACACGGAGTCGGCTACCGCGTTCGCCGATTTCACCCAGACGCAGGTCGGCAAGCAGGTCGCGTTCGTGCGCGCCTCGGTGGTGGTCTCAGCGCCCAATATCCAGGAGGCGATCTCGGGAGACACCCTGCAGCTGTCCGGCAATCTCACCGAGCAACAGTCCCAGGAGATGGCGCGACTACTGCGCGACGAGGCGTGACGGGCCTGCCCCCCGACCGGTCGTGACGACACTCGGAACAGACACGCATCGCGACACGCCCGGAGGTGTCGGAGCGCCGTCCTAGACTGATCGGCCTATGGGCAATACCGGTTCTCCTGCAGACTCTTTTGTGCACCTGCACAACCACACCGAGTACTCGATGCTCGACGGTGCGGCGAAGGTGAAACCCATGCTCGCCGAGGCGCAGCGCCTCGAGATGCCCGCCATCGGCATGACCGACCACGGCAACATGTTCGGCGCCAGTGAGTTCTACAACGCGGCCACCGACGTCGGTATCAAGCCCATCATCGGTGTCGAGGCCTATATCGCCCCGGCGTCGCGGTTCGACAACAAGCGTGTCCTGTGGGGTGATCCCAGCCAGAAATCCGACGACGTGTCCGGCAGCGGCGCCTACACGCACATGACCATGGTCGCCGAGAACGCGACCGGGTTGCACAACTTGTTCCGGCTGTCGTCGCTGGCCTCCTTTGAAGGCCAGCTCGGCAAGTGGTCGCGGATGGACGCCGAGATCATCGCCGAGCACTCGAAAGGCATCATCGCCACCACCGGCTGCCCGTCCGGTGAGGTACAGACCCGGCTGCGGCTCGGCCAGGAACGCGAGGCGCTGGAGGCCGCGGCAAAATGGCGCGAGATCTTCGGGCCGGAGAACTTCTTCCTCGAGCTGATGGATCACGGCCTCGACATCGAGCGCCGGGTCCGCGAGGGGCTGCTCGAAGTGGGGCGCAAGCTCGCCATCCCGCCGTTGGCCACCAATGACTGCCACTACGTCACCCGGGACAACTCGCACAGTCACGAAGCCCTGTTGTGCGTCCAGACCGGCAAGACCCTCTCGGATCCGAACCGGTTCAAGTTCGACGGCGACGGCTACTACCTGAAGTCCGCGGCCGATATGCGGGCACTGTGGGAACAGGTCCCCGGCGCGTGTGACTCGACGCTGCTGATCGCCGAGCGGGTGCAGTCCTATGCCGAGGTGTGGGCGCCCAAGGACCGTATGCCGGTCTTCCCGGTGCCCGACGGCCACGACCAGGGGACATGGCTGACCCATGAGGTCACCGAAGGACTGAAGCGCCGGTTCAAGGGCGAGCCCGTTCCCCAGGAATACACCGACCGCGCCATGTTCGAGATCAAGGTCATCTGTGACAAGGGTTTCCCGGCGTACTTCCTGATCGTCGCCGACCTGATCAACTACGCGAAGTCGGTTGACATCCGGGTCGGGCCGGGCCGTGGCTCGGCGGCCGGCTCGTTGGTGGCCTACTCGATGGGCATCACCAACATCGACCCGATTCCCCACGGGCTGCTGTTCGAGCGGTTCCTCAACCCGGAACGCCCGTCGGCACCCGACATCGACATCGACTTCGACGACCGGCGCCGCGGCGAGATGCTGCGTTACGCCGCCAACAAGTGGGGCAGTGACCGGGTCGCCCAGGTCATCACCTTCGGCACCATCAAGACCAAAGCGGCGCTGAAGGATTCAGCGCGGGTCAACTACGGGCAGCCGGGTTTCGCGATCGCCGACCGCATCACCAAGGCGCTGCCGCCGCCCATCATGGCCAAGGACATCTCGCTGTCCGGGATCACCGATCCCACCCACGAGCGGTACAAGGAAGCCGCCGAGGTCCGCAGCCTGATCGACACCGATCCCGACGTGCGGACCATCTACGAGACCGCCCGCGGCCTCGAAGGTCTGGTGCGCAACGCGGGCGTGCACGCGTGCGCGGTCATCATGAGCTCCGAGCCGTTGATCAATGCGATACCGCTGTGGCGCCGCCCGCAGGACGGCGCCATCATCACCGGCTGGGATTACCCGTCGTGTGAGGCCATCGGCCTGCTGAAGATGGACTTCCTCGGTCTGCGAAACCTGACGATCATCGGCGACGCCATCGAGAACATCAAGGTCAACCGCGGTATCGACCTCGACCTGGAGGCCCTGACACTCGATGATCCGGCCGCCTACGAGCTGCTGGGCCGCGGTGACACCCTGGGGGTGTTCCAGCTCGACGGCAGTGCGATGCGGGATCTGCTCCGGCGGATGCAGCCCACCGAGTTCAACGACATCGTCGCCGTGCTGGCGCTGTATCGGCCCGGCCCCATGGGCATGAACGCCCACAACGACTACGCCGACCGGAAGAACAACCGGCAGGCCGTCTCGCCCATCCACCCGGAGCTCGAGGAGCCGCTCAAGGAGATCCTGTCCGAGACCCACGGCCTGATCGTCTACCAAGAGCAGATCATGCTCATCGCGCAGAAGGTCGCCGGCTACTCGATGGGCAAGGCCGACGCGCTCCGCAAGGCCATGGGCAAGAAGAAGCTGGAAGTGCTCGAGGCTGAGTACAAGGGCTTCCTGGCAGGCATGACCACCAACGGTTTCTCCGCCGCCGCGGTGAAAGCCCTGTGGGACACCATCCTTCCGTTCGCCGGCTACGCGTTCAACAAATCGCACGCCGCCGGCTACGGCCTGGTGTCGTACTGGACGGCGTACCTGAAGGCCAACTTCCCCGCCGAGTACATGGCCGGCCTGCTCACCTCGGTGGGCGACGACAAGGACAAGGCCGCGATCTATCTGGCCGACTGTCGTCGCCTGGGCATCACCGTGCTGGCACCGGATGTCAACGAATCGGTGCAGAACTTCGCCTCGGTGGGTAACGACATCCGGTTCGGTCTCGGCGCGGTGCGCAACGTCGGCGCCAATGTTGTTGCCTCGCTGGTCAACACCCGCACCGAGCGGGGCAAGTACACCGATTTCTCGGACTATCTGAACAAGATCGACATCGCCGCCTGCAACAAGAAGGTGACGGAGTCCCTGGTCAAAGCCGGTGCCTTCGACTCGCTCGGGCATCCGCGAAAAGGCCTGTTCCTGGTACACACCGACGCCGTCGACTCGGTGCTGGGCACCAAGAAGGCCGAGGCGATGGGCCAGTTCGACCTGTTCGGCGGTGCCGACGCCGACGGCTCGGATGCGGTGTTCACCATCAAGGTGCCCGACGAGGAATGGGAAGACAAACACAAGCTGGCCCTGGAGCGCGAGATGCTCGGGCTCTATGTGTCCGGCCACCCCCTCAACGGGGTGGCGCACCTGTTGGCCGCCCAGGTGGACACCCAGATTCCCGCCATCCTCGCCGGTGACGTCGCCAATGACACCCAGGTCAGAGTCGGCGGCATCCTGGCCGCGGTGAACCGCCGGGTCAACAAGAACGGGATGCCGTGGGCGTCGGCGCAGCTCGAAGACCTCACCGGCGGCATCGAGGTGCTGTTCTTCCCGCAGACCTATTCCGCGTTCGGACACGACGTCGCCGACGATGCCGTGGTGGTGGTGGGCGCCAGGGTCACGATCCGCGACGACCGTATTTCGCTGATCGCCAATGAACTTGTGGTACCGGACTTTTCGAGTGCCCAGGCCAACCGTCCCATTGCGGTGAGTCTGCCCACCCGGCAGTGCACCGTGGACAAGGTGAGCGCTCTCAAACAGGTGCTGGCCCGTCACCCCGGGACGTCCCAGGTTCACTTGCGGCTGATCAGTGGCGACCGGATCACCACGCTGGAGCTGGACCAATCGCTGCGGGTCACCCCGTCGTCGGGGTTGATGGGTGACCTCAAGGCGCTGCTGGGCCCGGGGTGCCTCGGCGGCTGATCAGAACCGGTAGCGCAGAATCCGCGCCTTCCGTGCGCCCGCGTCCGTCAAGCCCGCCAGCCGGGTTCCCCAGCGCACCCAGGTGGGGAACAGGGCGACCTCGGGCTCGTGTGTCAGGCTGGTTTCCTCCTCGAGATGCAGACGCGGATTCCAGGATTGCGGGTGGCGGGCATCGGTGAATCCGCGGTACCCGTAGAGCGCGCCGACATCGGCGTACATCTTGCGCCGCTTGACTTTCAGCACGGCGCGACTGAGCAGGCCCAGGCCGCCGTAGTCGTTGAAGACGATCTGGCCGGTGCGGAAGTGGTGGGTGACGGCCTGGAAGATCCCGGCAATCACCGGTTCGTCGAGAAAAGCGAACAGCCCGTCGGCGCGCAGCAGCACCGGGCGCCGCCCCGCCACGATGGTGGCCGGCCACCCCGGATCCGCCACAGACGCGGCGACGGTGTGAGTGTGCTCGCGCGGCGCCAGGACCTCACGGCGCAACGCACTCACCGCCGGTAGGTCAATGGAGTACCACTCGACACTGGGCGGTGGGTCGACGCGGTACACGGCCGAATCGAGTCCGCCGCCCAGGTCGATCACCACCGCATCGGGATGGCCGACGATGAAACGGCGCACCCGCTCGTCGAGCATTTTGGCCCGCAGCGACGTCTGGCACACCACACTGGGCTCGACACCGAGGCCGGCGAAGTCGTAGTCGATCCTTGCGGCCACCCGGTTTGCCAGTGTGTCGCCGAGAATTGGTGTGTCCCAACGGCTGTCAAGGGCGCGGGCATACAGCGTCAGGAAGGCGGTCTGCTCGACGGGGGTCAACGTGCTGAGGTCGACGGACATGGCGGTGGGGTACCCCGTCAGTTCAGCAGACTCACCGCTCGGGTGAACACCAGCACCACAGTGGTGGTGGCGACCAGCGCCTGCACCGCCATCATCAACTTGGCCCAGTGAGCCAGTGGCATGGTGTCGTGGGGGAGAAGGCCACCGAATTGATGAAGCTGACGTACAGGGAGTCGACGAAGGTGGGTCGCCAGTCGGCCGGGCGAAGTCAGGGTCCGTCATCTGAGGGAAGAGAAAAGCACCGCGGCGATCGCAAAAAGAACCGGAAGGTGGCTTTCCGGGGCATTCGGGCGCAGCCACGACGGTGCTCGCCGTTGCGCATCAGCGGCCAGTTGTTCGGCGCGGGTGACGAACTGCTCGGCAGGATCCCGAGGCTCAGGAATGTCTGTCATAACCACTAACTGTGCGCGATCATGGAAGTCATGACGGTTCCGGACAACGCTCCTCCGGACTCGCGGCACGTCAGTATCTGGATCGGAACCAGCCCTGCCGAGGCCTACGCGTATATCTCGGATCCGACCAACCTGACGCAATGGGCTGCCGGTCTGGCCAATGGGGAGGTGCGCAATGTCGACGGCGCCTGGGTGGTCTCATCGCCGATGGGTGAGGTGCGCGTCGAATTCGCGCCGGCGAACGCGTTCGGGGTGGCCGACCACACGGTCCGGCTGGCTGACGGGCAGACGTTCTACAACCCGATGAGAATCGTCCCCGCCGGCGACCGCGGCCAGTGGTGTGAGGTGATGTTCACGGTTCGACGACTGCCTGGAGTCAACGACGGTGCATTCGAGGCCGATGTGGCAGCGGTGACCGCCGATCTGGAGACCCTGCGGGAAATTCTGGCGACTCAGCGGCCGCGGTGAAAGACGCCGAGGCCCAGCCATACCGCTGAGGCCGCGGCGGCGCCGCCGAGCACTGCCGGACCCGCACTCACGGTGGCCACGGCGGTGATTCCGAATACCACGAGCCCGACCAGCAGTGCCAGCACTTTGTAGGCCGGCCACGGCACCCCGGCAACAGAGATCTCCGTCATCGGGTGGGCGACGGCTGACCGGAAGTGTTCGGCGGTGGTCATAGGGTTCACGATAGCTCTGATCGTAGAATTCGGCCACCCGAAACTTGCATTCCGGGGCATCCAGTTTCGTAGTGGGACTAAACGTAAGGTAAGCCTAACTCGCTGGTAGATGCGCTTGCCGGAATGTCACCGGCATGGAGCGAGGCCCATCCTGGAGGAGTCTCTGGCCGGCCAGGTGGAGCGCCGCCTCAGGATTCCCGGTGTCCAGGGGGAGGACACCACGCCTGCGCAGGTGAACGATTTTTTGGCGGTCGTGCACCGTGGCACCATTGACCGGGTGTCCGCTGACCTGAGCCAGAACCCTCGCACCGCTGATCTGTCCGCGCCGCTTCGCGCCGCCGACATCGAGGCGGCGGCCGAGCGAGTTTCCGGCGTGGTCACCCCCACCCCGCTGCAGTTCAGTGACCGGCTGTCTCAACTGACCGGGGCGCTGGTGTACCTCAAGCGCGAAGACCTGCAGTCGGTGCGTTCCTACAAGCTGCGCGGTGCCTACAACCTGTTGATGCAGCTCAGTCCCGAGGAAATCGCCGCCGGGGTGGTCTGCTCGTCGGCGGGCAACCACGCGCAGGGCTTCGCGCTGGCGTGCCGTTCGATGGGCATTCACGGCCGGGTGTACGTGCCGGCGAAGACGCCGAAACAGAAGCGCGACCGGATCCGCTACCACGGCGGTGAGTTCATCGAACTGATCGTCGGCGGAGCCACCTACGACCTGGCCGCCGAGGCTGCCCGCGACGACGTCGCCCGCACCGGCGCCACGCTGGTACCGCCGTATGACGACCTGCGCACCATGGCAGGGCAGGGCACCATCGCCGTGGAGATCCTCGGCCAGCTCGACGCCGAGCCCGACCAGGTGATCGTTCCGGTCGGTGGCGGCGGCTGCATCAGCGGCATCACCAGTTATCTGGCGGCACGTACCACCCGCACGTCGGTACTGGGGGTGGAGCCGGCCGGCGCCGCGTCGATGGTGGCCGCGCTGGCCGCCGGAGCACCGGTCACGCTCGACCATGCTGATCAGTTCGTGGACGGGGCGGCCGTGGCGCGCGCCGGGGCGCTGCCGTTCGCCGTGCTGGCTGCGGCCGGGGACATGGTGTCGCTGACCACGGTCGACGAGGGCGCGGTGTGCACCGCGATGCTGGATCTGTACCAGAACGAGGGCATCATCGCCGAGCCGGCGGGTGCGCTGGCAGTGGCCGGCCTGCTCGAGGCGGACGTGACGGCGGGCTCGGTGATCGTCTGTCTGATCTCCGGCGGAAACAATGACGTCTCGCGCTACGGCGAGGTACTCGAACGGTCGCTGATACATCTCGGTCTCAAGCACTACTTCCTGGTCGATTTCCCCCAGGAGCCCGGCGCACTGCGCCGCTTCCTCGACGGGGTGCTCGGGCCCAACGACGACATCACGCTGTTCGAGTACGTCAAGCGCAACAACCGCGAAACCGGCGAAGCCCTGGTCGGCGTCGAGCTGGGGTCGGCCGCCGGCCTGGAGGGATTGCTGGACCGGATGCGGACCTCGGAATGCCATGTCGAGGCGCTCGAACCCGGCTCGCCGGCCTACCGCTACCTCACCTGAGCCCGTAGCCCGCGCACAGCCTCGCTGTCTAGCGTGGTCTCCATGAGTTCCACTCTGCGCAGCGGCCCGGTCGCCACGGCCATCGAGGAGTTGTACCGCAAGGCCGACGACCAACGGCGCAACCGAGCCGGCGGTGGTGGCCGGCCTGGGTTCGAGGCCGGCTCGGCGCAGGAACGTGCCGACGCGATGGCGGAGGTCTACATGCCGATCGCGCCGATGGCCGGACAGTTGCTGTATTCGTTGATCCGGGCGGCCCGCCCCGAGGTCGTCGTCGAGTTCGGGATGTCCTTCGGCATCTCGACACTGCACCTGGCCGCCGCGGTACGGGACAACGGAGTCGGCCGGGTATACACCACCGAACTCAGCGAGACCAAGATCGCCTCTGCTGCAGCCACTTTCGCTGACGCCGGAGTGGCCGACGTCATCACCGTGCTGCCCGGGGACGCTCGGACCACGCTGGCCGGAGTGCCGGGCCCGGTGGCAGTGGTGCTGCTCGACGGGTGGAAGGAAATGTATCTCGAGGTGCTGACGCTCCTGCAGCCCTCACTGTCACCCGGAGCGCTGGTGATTGCCGACAACACCGAAAGTGCCGGAGCCCAGCCCTATCTGGCGCATGTGCGGGCACCCGAGAGTGGCTATGTGAGCGTGAACTTCCCCGGCAAGCAGAACGACACGATGGAGATCAGTTGCTGGGCGGGACGCTGACCTGCACCAGCGAGGTGTCATTGGCGCGGAAGAACGGCTCGATGGGCACGCGGTGCATTTCCGCGGCGCCGGTCACCATGTCCGCCCAGTGGAGGTCGTCGCTGTCGACGGGTCCAGACCCCGGGCGCGCCAACAAGAAGGCCACCGTGGTGCCGGCGTCGAGGTGCTCACCGCGGATGTCGCGCACTCCCATGATCACCCGATAGACCAGCATCCAGTCGTCGAACGTCGTCGCGGGCATCGGGGTGAGCGTGGCCTGCATGTACCGGTCTGACCCCACGAACGCCATCCACAACGTGCGTTCGCCGAAGCCCAGCGGGCTCATCAGCGCAAGCCAGTGCCGTCGCAGGTCGTCGGCGCAGTGCAGCGGGTCGTCGGGGGCCTCGAATTCGGGGTCAAAGCAGTTCATGGTCGATGAGCATGCTCATCACCGCGTGGCGGCGTGTTCCGCCATCCACAGGGTCAGGACCGTAATACAGCGAACGAATGACCCTCCAGTGCGGTCCCATCGGCGTCAGCTGCCGGTTCTCCCCAGGCCAGCACCACCTCTCCGGTGACCGGAACGGTGACGGTGCCGGTCCCGAGGTTGCAGGCGATCACCAGGCCGCCGCGGCGAAGCACGATCCAGCGGGCCTCTTCGTCGTAGTCGACCGTTAGGTGATCCAGCCAGAAGTCGGCGAGATCGGGTTCCTTCTTGCGCAGGGCGATCAGGTCCCGGTACAGGCGACCCAGCAGCGCGTGCTCGCCGACCTCGACCTCGGTCCAGTCGATCTTCGAATTCTGGAATGTCTCGGGATCCTGAGGGTCGGGGATGTCGTCGGCGTCCCAACCGTGTGAGGCGAACTCCGCTTTGCGCCCGTTGCGGGTGGCCTCGGCCAACTCCGGCTCCGGATGCGAGGAGAAGAACTGGAACGGCGTGGACGCCGCCCACTCCTCACCCATGAACAACATCGCCGTGAAGGGGGTCAGCAGTGCCAGCGCGGCGCTGACGGCCAGCTGTCCCGCATCCAGGTAGGCCGACGGACGGTCACCGAGGGCACGGTTGCCCACCTGGTCGTGGGTGCAGGTGTAGGCGAGCAGGCGATAGCCGGGAATCTTGCTGGTGTCCAACGGCTTCCCGTGGCGGCGCTGACGGAACGACGAATAGGTGCCCGCATGGAAGTAGCCGTTCTTCAGTGTGTTGGCCAGCGTCTCCAACGACCCGAAGTCCGAGTAGTAACCCTGGCGCTCGCCGGAGACCGCGGTGTGCAGGGCGTGATGGACGTCGTCGTCCCACTGTGCGGTCATCCCCAGGCCGCCTTCGGAGCGCGGGGTGATGAATCGTGGGTCGTTGCGGTCGGTTTCGGCGATCAGGGACAGCGACCGCCCCAGTTGTGCCGACAGCGCCGCGGTGTCGGCGGACATCTCCTCGAGGATGTGGATGGCGGTGGTGTCCACCAACGCGTGCACCGCATCCAATCGCAGCCCGTCGGCGTGGAAGTCGCGCATCCAGCGCAGAGCGCACCCGATGATCAGATTGCGTACTTCGTCGGATTCGGCGTCGGCGATGTTGATGCCCTCACCCCACGGGTTGCTCGCCGATGACAGGTACGGACCGAACCTGGGCAGGTAGTTGCCCGAGGGTCCGAAATGGTTGAACACCGCGTCGATGAGCACGCCCAGGCCCCGCCCATGGCAGGCGTCGATGAACCGGGCGAGGCCGTCGGGACCACCGTAGGGTTCGTGCACGGCGTACCAGAGCACCCCGTCGTAACCCCAGCCGTGAGTACCGCTGAAGGCGTTCACCGGCATCAGTTCCACGAAGTCCACACCGAGATCGAGCAGGTAGTCGAGTTTATCGATGGCCGCATCGAATGTACCTGCGGCGGTGAAGGTCCCGATGTGCAATTCGTAGAGGACGGCACCTTCGATGGACCGGCCCGACCACTTCTCGTCCGACCAGGAGACCGATGCCGGGTCCCACAGTTGTGAGCGTTCGTGCACGCCGTCGGGCTGACGAGCCGAGCGCGGATCGGGCAGCACCGTGGCGTCGTCGTCGAGCAGATACCCGTACCGCACATCGGGTGCCACCTCGATCGTGGTCCGCCACCAGCCGTCATCGTGACGGGTCATCGCGTGCACGGTGCCGTTGACGTCGAGGCGTACCAGCTCGGGTTTGGGGGCCCAGACCGCGAATTCGTGTTCAGGCATCGATATCTCCTTCGGCGGGGCCACGTACCAGCAAGGCGACCGACAGGTCGGAGAACAGTTCTTCGGCAGTGACGACACCGGTGAACGACGTCCCGCTGAGGCGGTCCGTCCACGTTCCGGTCGGCAGCGTCAATCTCGTGTCACCCCAGCCGGTTTCCTCCAGGCGGACGGTCCATCGGCTGACGGCGACCAGCACGTCGGCACCCCGCCGGAACGCGACCACCTGCTCGGCAGCGGAGCCGTCGGCGAGCACCGGCGTGTAACCGCCGGTCAGGAAGGTGTCCGGACGTTCGCGGCGCAGCCGCAACGCCGAACTCACCACCCGCATCTTGGGGTGGGTCAGCTCTGCCAAGGCCGTCCGTCGGGTGACAAAATCGACCGGGCGGCGATTGTCCGGGTCGACGAGGCTGTCTTCCCACAGTTCGGTGCCCTGGTATACGTCGGGAACGCCGGGGACGGTGAGCGCCAACAACTTCTGGCCCAGCGCATCGCTCTGGGCGTGTACGCCGATCCGGTTCACCAGCGCGGTGAGCCCGGCGGCGACAGGTCCGTCGAGTACCTGGTCCACCCAGCTGTGCACCGCGTCCTCGAAGGATTGATCCGGCTCATTCCAGGTGGTGTGGGAGCCGGCCTCGCGGATGGCCTTTTCGGCATACCCGTGCAGCCTGCCGCGCAATTCGTCATCGACCGTGCCGCCTTGCGGCCACACTCCGAAGATGTTCTGCAACAGGAAAAGACCGGTGGCTGCGTCGGGGGAGGGCGCGGCTTCCTCCCAGCCGGACACCATTTCGCTCCACAGCGACGGCACCTGGGACAACACCCCGATCCGGGCCCGGACATCCTCGCCGCGCTTGGTGTCGTGGGTGGTCAGGGCCGTCATCGCGGTGGGCCACCGCTGGGCTTTGAGTGTGGCACTCTGATGGAATTCCGCCGCGCTGACACCGAAGCGTTCCGGCTCGCCGCCGACCTCGTTGAGGGAGACCAGCCGTGCGTCCCGGTAGAACAGGCAGTCTTCGACGGATTTGGCCGTCACCGCGCCGCACAGTTGCTGCAACCGCACCGACGCCTCTCCGCCGGTGGCCACCGCCGCCGACACCAGCTCCAATGGCCGCACCAATTCGGGTGCGGCCGCTGCGGTTTCGGCAATCGCGGTGGGCAACAATGCCGACAGTGATCGGTAGTCGCTGCGGTAGACGTGCAGGTGGGTCAACAATGCGGCCACCGCATCCGGTACGCCGGGGTGATCGTGCCCCACGGTGGCAGCGATCACCCGGGACAGCCGGGCCAATTCACTGCCCAGGGTTTCGGTGGCGGCGGTGAGCTTCAGCGCCGAGACCATGGCGGGCACGGTCGCGTAGTCGAATCCTGCAGAGGTGATCAGTTCGGTCAGTGCGGGTTCGCCGCTGGGATCGACGAAGAGGCCCCCGATTTCACGGAGTGCGTCATAGCCGGTGGTGCCGTCGACCGGCAGGGTGGGCTCCAGCGCCTCGTCTACGGCGAGGATCTTCTCGACCACGAGATAGGCTTGCGGGCCGATGATTTCGCGCAACCACTCCAGGTAGCCGGCCGGATCCGACAGGCCGTCGGGGTGGTCCACCCGGACCCCGTCGACCAGACCGTCGGTGAACCAGCGCCGCACTTCGGCGTGGCTGGCATCGAACACCTCGCGATCCTCCTGCCGGATGCCGGCCAGTGAGGTGATGGAGAAGAACCGCCGGTAGCCGCAGACGCCGTTGCGCCAGCCGATGAGCCGGTAGTGCTGGCGATCGTGCACCTCGGAGCCGGTGCCGTTTCCGGTGCCGGGGGCGATCGGGAAAGCCAGGTCGCCGAGCCGCAGTACGTCACCATCGGCCACCAGATCGTCGACATCGGTATCAGAACCCAAGACCGGCAGGACGATCCGCCCATCGGGGTCCAGATTCCAGTCGATATCGAAAAATGAGGCGTACTCAGACTGACGCCCCTTTGTCAGCACGTCCCACCACCACGGGTTGAGCTGGGGTTGGTCGACGCCGACGTGGTTGGGCACGATGTCGACGATGACGCCAAGGCCGCGCTCGCGGGCGGCCGCCGACAGTGCCGCCAGTCCCTCGGCACCGCCGAGTTCGGCAGACACGGTAGTGGGGTCGGTGACGTCGTAGCCGTGGGTGGAGCCGGTCACCGGGGTCAGGATCGGGGACAGGTACACATGGCTGATGCCGAGGTCGTGCAGATAGTCGAGCAGCTCCAGTGCATCAGGGAAACGAAACTCGTCGCCGCGCAACTGAAGTCGGTAGGTGGACAGCACCGGATCGGTCATCCGGTCACACCGTCTTTCGCAGGATCAGCACTGACCGAGCCTGTAGCGAGATCTTCTCGCCGGCCTCCACCACGAGATCGCTGTCTCCTCGGGGATCTGCGCTGTCGAGCACAGCGGTCCATTCGTGGCCGTAGCCGTTGTCGGGCATGATGAAATCCACCGATTCTCCGTGGGAGTTGAAACAGAGTAAGAACGAGTCGTCGACGACGCGCTCGCCGCGCAGGTTGGGCGCCGGTATCGCATCGCCATTGAGGAATACCGCGACGCACTGGCCGAAGCCAGAGCCCCAGTCTTCGGGTGTCATCTCGACGCCGGAGGGTGTCAGCCAGGCGATGTCGCGATCCTGTTCGCCCGTCCTGATGGGTTTGCCCTCGAAGAAGCGGCGGCGCCGAAACACGGGGTGGGACTTGCGGAGTCCGGTGGCCTTCCGGGCGAACACCAGCAGATCGGCGTTCGTCTGGCACAACGACCAGTCCATCCACGCCAGAGGGGAGTCCTGGCAGTAGACGTTGTTGTTCCCCTCCTGGGTGCGCCCGATCTCGTCGCCGTGGCTGATCATCGGCGTGCCCTGGCTGACCATCAGGGTGGTCAGGACATTGCGCATCTGCTTGCCGCGCGTCTCGAGGATGTCCGGATCGTCGGTGGGCCCTTCCACCCCGCAGTTCCAGGACCGGTTGTGGCTCTCGCCGTCCCGATTGTCTTCACCGTTGGCTTCGTTGTGCTTTTCGTTGTACGACACCAGATCGTTGAGGGTGAAACCGTCGTGGGCGGTGACGAAGTTGATGCTCGCACTGGGTCGCCGGCCGGTGGCTTCGTAGAGGTCGGAGGACCCGGTCAGACGGGAGGCGAATTCGCCCAGGGTCGCGGGCTCGCCCCGCCAGTAGTCACGCACAGTGTCGCGATACTTCCCGTTCCATTCGGTCCACAAACCCGGGAAGTTGCCCACCTGGTAGCCACCCTCACCGATATCCCATGGTTCGGCGATGAGCTTGACCTGACTGATCACCGGATCCTGCTGCACGAGGTCGAAGAATGCCGAGAGCCGGTCCACGTCGTAGAACTCACGGGCCAGCGTCGAGGCCAAGTCAAACCGGAATCCGTCCACATGCATCTCCAGTACCCAATAACGCAGAGAATCCATGATCAATTGCAGAGTGTGAGGATGTCGGGCGTTGAGACTGTTACCGGTGCCGGTGAAATCCTTGTAGTGGCGCAGGTCGCCGTCGAGCAGCCGGTAGTAGGCGGCGTTGTCGATCCCGCGGAAGTTGATGGTGGGGCCCAGGTGATTGCCCTCGGCGGTGTGGTTGTAGACCACATCGAGGATCACCTCGATATTGGCCTCGTGGAACGCCTTGACCATGGTCTTGAACTCGGCGACCGCACCGCCGGCATAACGGGTGGCGGCGTACTGGAAGTGCGGCGCGAAGAATCCGACGGTGTTGTAACCCCAGTAGTTGCGCAACCCGAGGTCGACCAGTCGGTGGTCGTGCATGAACTGGTGCACGGGCATCAGTTCGATGGCCGTGACGTTCAGCGCTTTGAGGTGGTCGATGATCACCGGGTGGCACAGTCCGGCGTAGGTGCCGCGCAGTTCCTCGGGCACCCCCGGGTGTGTCTGGGTCATGCCCTTGACGTGGGCCTCGTAGATGATCGTCTCGTGGTACGGCGTATGGGGTGCCCGGTCGGACTGCCAGTTGAAGAACGGGTTGATCACCACGCTTGTCATGGTGTGGCCCAGCGAGTTCACCTGCGGCGGGATACCACCCGAGGCCAGATCGTCGGCGGCCAGGTCGTAGGAGTACAGCGCCTGGGTGAAGTCGAAGTCGCCGTGGAACGACTTGCCGTACGGGTCGAGTAACAGCTTGCTGGGATCGCACCGGTGACCGGACGCGGGGTCCCAGGGGCCGTGCACGCGGAAGCCGTACCGCTGCCCGGGGGTGATCGTCGGGAGGTACGCGTGCCAGACGTAGGTGTCCACCTCGTCGAGCGGGATACGCGTTTCGGTGCCGTCCTTGGCGATCAAGCAGAGTTCCACCTTCGTGGCGACCTCGGAGAACAACGAGAAGTTGGTGCCGGCCCCGTCGTAGGTAGCTCCCAGCGGATAGGCGGTACCGGGCCACACGGTGGTGACGCTGGGAGCGGGAGTCAGCGGTGCGCCCCCTGCGGACCGACTGCCGGATGGGCTGGCTGGCTCGCTCGACGACATCTGTCGACCTTATCGGCGCAGCCGTCCTGGTGCGCACTTGCCGCGCGACGTCTCCGTCACCACCAGCCGGTTGCGGTACCGATCTGCCGGCCGAGCTCGTCGACCATGGTTCGCATGTACGACGCGGTGAAGTGGTGAGAGTCGTGATACAGCAACACATTTCCCTCGACCGCCCGGCAGAGGTCCTCCCGGCACACCGCGTCGGACATGTCCAGCGGCTTGAGGAGGGGGAACTGCTTCACGAAGTCCAGTGTGGGATTGCGGTTCGACAGCGCCTGGGACCGCTTCATCCCGCACGAGATGGCGTCACCGCCGTCGGCGAGGCAGTCTGCCGGCAGGAAGGGTTTGCGGTCTTCGTCCAGGATCCACGGGGTATCGCGCATTGCCAGAATGGGAATGTTGCTGTCGGACAAGCTTTGCCAGATGCCGATGTAGGTGGCTGGCATCACATCGCCGGCCTTGATGTTCCACGGCCGGGTCGAGGTGGTGAAGACGAAGTCGGGATGGTCGGCGATGAGCTTGTCCATCACCCGCTCGTTCCAGGTGTGGCAGTTCGGGTAGTCCCGGTTGCTGCCCATGACCATCGGCACTTCCTCGGTGGTCAACGGGCACCCCATCTTGAGGTAGGTGACCACCTTGAAACCGTGCATCCTGCCCAGTTGGTCGAGGGCGGTGAGCCAGTGCTCGGCGTGGGAGCCACCGGCCAACGCGATGGTCCGGGTGGCTGTCTTGTCGCCGTAGACGCAGTTGATGATGCCGACGTTGTCGAAGTCGCTGATGCAACCGTCGGTGGTGGACTTGGGGAGATCGTTCTTGGCTTCGAGCACCGACGGGCGCATCGGCAGCTTGGGCACTTTGGCGCCATCCAGCAGGGCGTGGGCACCGGGATAGTCGTTGAGGTTGAGCCCGGCCAGTTCGTTGCCGTTGTCGCGTGCGACGGCGACGTGCTCACGCCAGGTGAAGGAGGTCGCGGTCAACGCGACTCCGAGCAGCATCACCGTCGTGCCGAGGGCGATCGTGGGTCGCCGGAGCCTCCTTCGCCACGTCACCCTGGCGATCTGCGTCGAGGCCGCAGGGGCGCGGTACCGCAACGGCTCCTCGATGAATCGCATTGTCAGGTAGGCCAGCACGAGGGAGACCAGCAGGATCACGGCGCCGTCGAGGAAGCTCGCATGGTCGTGTCCGGTGTAGGAGAGCCAGAAGATCAGCAGCGGCCAGTGCCACAGGTACAGCGAGTAGGCCATCGACCCGAGTGTCACGAACGGCTTCCACGCCAGCACCCGGTTGGGTAGCGGCATCTTCTCGCCCGGCTGCCGATTGGCGGCGGCCAGGATCATCGCCACCGTGGCACCCACCGGCACCAGCGCCCACGGTCCGGGGAACTCCTGGACTCCGTTGATGAGCCACCCGCAGGACAGGATCGCAGCCAGGCCCACCGTCGCCACCAGCGCGCGCAGCCACCTCGGCCAGCGGATGTGGCCCACCACGGCGCCGGCCACCGCACCGATCAACAGCTCCCAGGCGCGGGCGAAGCTGTTGTAGTAGGCCGTGGTCTGATCCGCATTGTGGGCGATGATCGCGTAGACGAACGACGCGATGGTCAGCGCGCTGAGCAGCACCACGAAAAACACCCGCAGGTGTTTGGTCAACGGGCGGCGCAGCAGGAACGTCAGCAGGACGACCACGATCAGGAACGCGATGTAGAACTGCCCCTGTACCGACATCGACCAGATGTGTTGCAGCGGGCTGACTGTCTCGCCCGCGCGCAGGTAATCCGACGCCGTGTTGGCCAGCTCCCAGTTCTGGTAGTACCCCAGGCTGGCGAGGCTCTGATCGGCGAAGGCCTCCCAGCGGGTTTCGGGTTGCACGAGGATGGTCAGCACGGCCGCGGCGGCCAACACCACGACCAGCGCCGGGAGTAGACGCCGGACCAGGCGCATCACCTCGCGGCCGGGCGACAGGGACACCCCGGGGGTCAGCGCGTTGCGCAGCAGACGGCCGCCGAAGAAGAAGCCCGACAGCACCAGGAAGACATCCACTCCACCGGAGACCCGGCCGAACCAGATGTGGAAGACAGCAACGAGCGCGATGGCCACGCCGCGCAGGCCATCGAGATCGTGTCGGTAAAAACCCGATTTCCTGGTCCCCATCGCGGCCGGGGGCACAGGTTCCGGAGCGGTTGCCGGCTCCGGCCTTGTCGGGGTCAAGAACATCATGATCGAGAGACAATCTACCCAATCTGGCTGGGTGCATCCTGACGAGGAAAGCCGGCGGTGTCGGGGTGGTCGGCGGCGGGCTCCGTTCCACTAGGCTCGGTGCCCGTGCCCAAGCTCCCGGGATTGACTCCGCACGAGGTCAGCGCCATCGATGCGGCGCACCTCTGGCACCCGTACAGCACCGTCGGAGTACCCGGTTCTGCACCGCCGACCGTGGTGCTCAGTGCCGAAGGCGCCTGGCTCACCGTCGTGCGCCCGTCCGCGGACGGTGACCGCGAGGTCCGGGTGCTCGACGGAATGGCGTCCTGGTGGACGGCAGTGCACGGCCACGGCCATCCGGTGCTCGACGCGGCGGTGACACATCAGGTCTCGGTGCTGAGCCATGTGATGTTCGGGGGATTGACCCACGAACCCGCAGCGCGGCTGGCCCAGCTACTGGTGCAGATCACCCCGGCCGGCCTGGAGACCGTGTTCTTCAGCGACTCGGGCTCGGTGTCGGTGGAAGTCGCGGTCAAGATGGCCCTGCAGTACCAGCGCAGTCGCGGCCGGCCCGGCAAGTTCCGGATGATGACGTGGCGCGGCGGCTACCACGGAGACACCTTCACCCCCATGAGCGTGTGTGATCCCGACGGTGGCATGCATTCACTGTGGACCGACATCCTGGCGCGGCAGATCTTCGCCCCTGCCGTGCCCAGCGCCTACGATCCGGCCTACAGCGAGGCCTTCGAGGCGCAACTGGCCGACCACGCCGACGAAGTGGCCGCGGTGATCGTCGAACCGCTCGTGCAGGGTGCCGGCGGGATGCGGTTCCACGATCCGCGGTATCTCCGCGATCTGCGGGCGATCTGCGACCGCCAGGACGTCCTGCTGATCTTCGACGAGATCGCCACGGGTTTCGGGCGCACCGGCGAGTTGTTCGCCGCCGATCACGCCGGCGTCAGCCCCGACATCATGTGCGTGGGCAAGGCGCTGACCGGTGGTTATGTCACGCTGGCCGCCACGCTGTGCACCGCGGAGATCGCCCATCGGATCAGCACCTCGGACGCAGGCGCGCTGATGCACGGCCCGACGTTCATGGCCAACCCGCTGGCCTGCGCGGTGTCGGTGGCCAGCGTGGAGTTGCTGCTCGGCCAGGACTGGCGCACCCGGGTGGCTGAGATCAGCGCGGGGCTGGCGGCCGGTCTGGCGCCGGCGCGCGCCCTACCCGGGGTCAGCGACGTCCGGGTGTGCGGCGCCATCGGCGTCATCGAGATGGCGGAGCCCGTCGACCTGGCCGTGGCCACCGACGTCGCGCTCGACCACGGTGTCTGGCTGCGGCCGTTCCGCAACCTGGTGTACGCCATGCCGCCGTTCATCTGCCCGCCGGCGGAGATAACGCAGCTCACCTCGGCGATGGTCGCCGTCGCGCGTGCGTTAACCTGAACACTGTTCAAGTTCGTCTGACCGAAGGATGCCCTGGTGTCGACACGTGCGGGTGTATCGCCGCTGGCCTGGCTCGACACCACGGAAGCGCAACGCCGCGCCGCCGGACTGCGCCGCGCCTTGCGGCCCCGGCCCGCCGTGGCCACCGAGCTGGACCTGGCGTCCAACGATTACCTGGGGTTGTCGCAGCATCCAGTGGTGATCGAGGCCGGTGTCGAGGCGCTCCGGACCTGGGGTGCGGGGTCCACCGGGTCACGGCTGGTGACCGGCGACACCGAGTTGCATCAGGAGTTCGAGCGCGCACTGGCGGACTTCGTCGGAGCGCCGGCAGCGCTGGTGTTCTCCTCTGGATACGCCGCCAACATCGGGGCGGTGGTCGGACTGTCCGGACCCGGCTCGCTGGTGGTGTCGGATGCCTATTCGCACGCCTCACTGGTCGACGCCTGCCGGTTGTCGCGGGCCCGCGTCATGGTGACACCCCACCGCGATGTCGACGCCGTGGAATCCGCCCTGGCCGGCCGCGACGAAGAGCGGGCGCTGGTTGTCACCGATTCGGTCTTCAGCGCCGATGGTGCGTTGGCACCGCTGCGGGCGCTGCATGCGGCCTGCCGCCGGCACGGCGCGGTGCTGCTGGTCGACGAGGCGCACGGCCTCGGTGTCCGTGGTGACGGCGGGCGGGGGCTGCTGCAGGAACTCGGGCTGGCCGGCGAACCCGACATCGTGATCACGACAACCATGTCCAAGGCGCTGGGCAGCCAAGGTGGGGCGGTGCTCGGCTCGGCGGCCGTGCGCGCTCACCTGATCGACGCCGCGCGCACCTTCATCTTCGACACCGGGTTGGCGCCCGCGGCCGTCGGAGCCGCGCTGGCCGCCCTGCAACTGCTGGCCGTCGAACCGGAACGGGCCGTCGCGGTGCTGGCCCACGCGCGTGAGCTCGCGCGCGCCTGCGAGGTCGTCGACGAGCCGCAGTCGGCCGTCGTATCGGTGATTCTGGGTGATCCCGACGTCGCCGTCGCCGCCGCCGACGCGTGTCTGGCCCGTGGCGTGCGGGTCGGGTGTTTCCGCCCGCCGACGGTTCCCGCGGGGACCTCGCGGCTGCGGTTGACCGCTCGCGCGTCGCTGACCGCGGACGAAATCGACCTGGCGCGCCGGGTACTGACGGACGTACTCAGCAGCGCACGGCGCTGAGCCGGCGAGATTCTGGGGGACCGATGGCGGTAGTGATGATCACCGGGACAGGCACCGGGGTGGGCAAGACCGTGGCCACGGCGGCGCTGGCGTGCCATGCGCGCCTGGCCGGCCTGGCCGTCGCGGCGTGTAAACCGGTGCAGACCGGCTCCAACCCGGCGCATGGCACAGGTGATGACGACCTTGCCGAAATCGGCCGGCTGTCGGGCATCACGGCGCTGTCCGGTGTGGCCCGATACCCCGAACCCCTGGCTCCGGTGGCCGCCGCCGAACAGGCCGGGCGGCCGTTGCCCACAGCCGATGAACTGCTGGCCGCGATCCGGGCCGCCGATGCGCCCGGGCAGCTGACCCTCGTCGAGGGCGCAGGCGGGCTGCTGGTTCAGGTGGGCGCCGGCGGGGTCACCGTGCGGGACCTGGCCACCGCGCTGGATGCTCCCCTCCTCGTGGTGGTCTCCGCAGTGCTCGGCACCCTGAACTACACCGCTCTGACATTGGAATCCATTGCACATCAAGGACTTTCGTGTGCCGGGTTGATCATCGGTTCGTGGCCGGCGCGCCCGGGCGCCGCCGAGATCTCGAACCGGGGTGCGCTCGCGGAGTTGGCGCCGGTGCGCGCCGCACTCCCTGCCGGGGCCGGCTCGCTGTCGGGCGGAGATTTCGCTGCTCTCTGCGCCACCGCGTTCGACGGTGACTGGGTCAACAGTCTGCTGGGATGAGGTGATGGCGCATTCCATCGAGTTGCTTTTCGACGACGACACCGACGCCGCCTTGCGGCAGGTGTGGGATGCCCTTGCCGACGCGGGCGTCCCCAGCCAGAACCGGGTGGCCTCGCCGACCAATCGCCCACACGTGACAGTGGTGGTGGCCGACCGCCTCGCACCGGCGGTCGACACCGACCTGCGAGCACTGGCCGACCGATTGCCGTTGCCCTGCCTTCTCGGCGCCCCGCTCGTGTTCGGTCGCGGACGCCTCACCCTCGCCCACCTCGTGGTGCCCTCCGCTGAGCTGCTCGCCTTCCATCGGCGCGTGTACGACGTCTGCGTACCTCACCTGACGCCCGGACCTGCGCCACACAGCGAACCGGGGAGCTGGACAGCGCACGCCACGCTCGGCCGGCGTCTCACCCCCGCGCAGCTCGGCACCGCGTTCGCCGCAGTCCCGGCCCTCACCGGCGAGCGCCGCGCATCGTTCACCGGGCTTCGACGCTGGGACGGCGACGAGCGCGTGGAGCACGTCCTGATCGGTTGAGATGGCGCTCAGACGGAGATCTCAGCCGAAATCGTCGTCTGAGTACTGCCTCAAATCGGGGCCGACCTCGACTCGCACCGACATCCCGTCGACCAGCAGCCCGAGGCCGAACCCGAAGGTATCCCCAGCGGGGGAGTCGAGCATCGACTGCCCGGCGGGCAACACCGCCCCGGCGGCGTCCCACTGGAGCCGTGACTGCTCGTCGACGGTGAATCCGAGGACGTAGTAGACGACGGTGCGCGCGGCCAGTTCGGCCTGCCCCGGCGGTACACCGGCGTCGATCGCTGCCGTGCTCAGTAGTGCCAGGATCTGCGGCATGGCCGCCGACTGCCCGGAGGCGAAGCTCGCCGACACCAACTCGGCTCCGTCGGTGTGCGACAGCAACGCGTCCCGGAGTCGGGTGCTCACGGTCAGGGTGCGCGCGCGCCAGTCGTCGTCGGCCACCGGGCCCACGGCCGGCCGCAGCACTTCGTCGGCCACCGCGCCCAGCAGTTCCTGCTTGTGGGCGAAGTGCCAGTACAGCGCCCCGGCGGTGACGTCGAGCTCGCGGGCCAGCCGCCGCATGGTCAGGTCGGCGATCCCGAAGTTGTCCAGGATCTCCGTGGCCTTGGCGATGACGTCTCGTTTGTGCAGCTGCACGCCGCTAGCCTAACCTGAACACTGTTCAAGTCTGGTCACAGACCCGCAAACCTAAGGAGTGCTCGGTGACGCAAGCTGCTGTCGAAGGCACCATTGGAAGCACGGACGTATTGGGTCAGGCCCGCGAGCAGGTCCTCGAACGTGGCGAAGGGCTCACCCAGGACCAGGTGCTGGCGGTGCTGCAGCTGTCCGATGAGCGGCTCGAGGAGCTCTTGGCGCTGGCTCACGAGGTCCGGATGAAGTGGTGCGGCCCCGAGGTCGAGGTCGAGGGCATCATCAGCCTCAAGACCGGCGGATGCCCCGAAGACTGCCACTTCTGTTCTCAGTCAGGACTTTTCGCCTCGCCCGTGCGCAGCGCGTGGCTCGATATCCCCAGCCTGGTCGAGGCGGCCAAGCAGACCGCCAAGTCCGGCGCCACCGAGTTCTGCATCGTGGCCGCGGTCCGCGGCCCCGACGAGCGACTGCTGGCCCAGGTGGCCGCAGGCATCGAAGCCATCCGCAACGAGGTCGACATCCAGATCGCGTGCTCGCTGGGCATGTTGACCCAGGATCAGGTGCAGCGACTCGCCGACATGGGCGTGCACCGCTACAACCACAACCTCGAAACCTCCAAGTCGTACTTCCCCAACGTCGTCACCACCCACACCTGGGAGGAGCGCTGGGGCACCCTGGAGATGGTGCGCGAAGCCGGCATGGAGGTCTGCTGCGGCGGCATCCTCGGCATGGGGGAGACGCTGGAACAGCGCGCCGAGTTCGCAGCCAACCTCGCCGAACTCAACCCACACGAGGTCCCGTTGAACTTCCTGAACCCGCGACCGGGCACCCCCTTCGGTGACCTGGACGTACTGCCGGCGTCCGAAGCGCTCAAAGCGGTGGCGGCGTTCCGGCTGGCCTTGCCGCGCACGATGCTGCGCTTCGCCGGCGGACGCGAGATCACCCTCGGTGACCTGGGCGCCAAGCAGGGCATCCTCGGCGGCATCAACGCCGTCATCGTCGGCAACTACCTGACCACCCTGGGCCGGCCCGCGGAGGCTGACCTGGAACTTCTCGTCGATCTGCAGATGCCGATCAAAGCCCTGAACGCGAGCCTGTAGAAACGCAGGTGATGGTTCACGACTTCCACGACACACTGCCGGAGCCCGTATCCGCGGGCGTCTACAACGTCTACACAGGTATCGCCACCGATGAGGCGGCCGGTGCGACCCTGCCCACCGCGGCGCAACTCGGGCTGGAGCCGCCTCGGTTCTGTGCGGCCTGCGGTCGCCGGATGATCGTTCAGGTACGTCCGGATGGCTGGTGGGCGAAGTGTTCGCGCCACGGTCAGGTGGACTCCAAAGATCTGGAGACGCGCCGATGACGGATGAGCAGCTTCTCGACGCCCCCAGCAGCGAGGCTCCACCCGCGCCGCCGCGCATCACCCGCCGCCGCGCGGCCACCACGGTGGTCCTCGGCATGGCCGCGGCCGGTCTCGTCGTCGGCGGGCTGTGGGCGTGGTTCGCGCCGTCGGTGCACGGCGTCGTCGCGCTGACGCGCACCGGCGAGCGGGTCCACACCTACCTGGGCAACGAGTCCGACCACTTCTTCGTGTCGGCGTTCCTGATGCTCGGCCTGCTCTGGGTGGTGTCGGTGGTGGCCCCGGTGTGGGTGTGGCAGTGGCGGGCGCATCGCGGACCCCTCATGGCCACCGCGCTGTCTGTCGGCGCGGTCCTGGCGGCGGCCGTGGCGACCACGGTCGGAGCACTGGTGGTGCGGATGCGCTACCCCGCCATCGATGTCGAAACCGTGCCCGTGACCCCGGACGACCGGGTGTACTACTTCACCCAGGCGCCCGCGGTGTTCTTCGGCCAGACCCCGTTACAGATGGCGGCGACGCTGTTGGTCCCGGCGGCCACGGTGGCGCTGGTCTACGCGTTGTTCACCGTGTCCACGGTGCGCGACGACCTCGGCGCCTATCCGCCGGTCGAGGTAGTCCGGTTGCCCGCACCGCTGCCCGCCCCGGTGGCGACACCGGAGTCGCTGACCGAATGGCAGCGGCCGGGCAGTCCTGCGGACGGCTCAGCGATCGAACCGGGACAGCGGTAGCCGCTCCACCCGGCGGCCGGTGATGACCTTGGCGCTGATCAGCGCCAAGCGCGCCATGCCGCGGTAGGTCGACGGATTCAGCAGAGTCGGCCAGGTGGTACGCACGAGATGGTCGCCCAGCGGACGTTGTGCGAAGCGGTCTCGGAGCCACCGGAGCGTCATCGGCGCGGACATCGGGTGCAGCAGCATGTGCTCGCTGAACCGGTCGCGGTGATACGTGACGTCGGATCCGCCGGCCATGTAGGTCTGCGCGAGCTCGTCGATGTCGTCGACCGAGACGATGCGGTCGTGTACCGCCTGCACGATCAGCACCGGCGGCTTGGGGGCACAGGTGCCCAGCTTGATGTCCGCGAACACCTGTTGCACTTCGGGGGAGTCCAGCAGCTCCTGGAGCGGGCGGTCGACCATGGCGTCCATATCCTTGCGGATCAGCCGCAGCACCGCGCCCACGGTGGTCATCTTCTCGATCGACACGAGCATCGCTTTGCCCTCGTCGGTGGCGTGCTCCTGGATCACCCGATCGAGGTCGGGGTAGATGTGCGTCAGCGCGGCCACCACCAACGCAGGCAGACCCGAGAAGAAGGTGCCGTTGAGGCGGCGGAACGTGTGGCCGAGGTCGCCGACGGGCGAGCCGAGCACCGCGCCGACGATGTTGAGTTCCGGTGCGTAGGTGCCAGCGACTTCTGCGGCCCAGGCGGTGGCGAGGCCGCCACCGGAGTAGCCCCACAGCCCCAGCGCAGCATTGTCGGACAGCCCGAGGTTCTGCATGCTGGTGGCCGCGCGCAGACCGTCGAGCACGTGATATCCCGGTTCCAGTGGTGCGCCCCAGGTCCCGCGCACGCCCTCGTGATCAGGTACCGACACCGCCCACCCTTCGGCGAGTGCGGCGGCGATCAGCAGGAATTCCAGCTGCGCCAGCGAGCCGAGGGACCTGGCGCCGCGCCGAAGGGCGTAGGACGGGAAGCAGCGATCGGCGACGGCGTCGATCGCGCATTGGTAGGACACGATGGGGCAGGGCTGCTGGTCCGTGCGCTCCGCCGGTACCAGCAGGGTGGTCACCGTGGCATCCGGATGTCCGTGCATATCGGTGGTGCGGTACAGCAGTTGCGTGGCGGTGAAGCGTTGGCGGATCAGTCCGAGGAACGCCAGTTCCACCTCGCGGGACCGCAGAACGGTGCCCGGTTCGGCATGCTCGAAACCCTCGGGTGGTTGATAGAAGAAGTCGTCATGCGGCCGTTGGGGCCGGACGCCGTGCTGCACCTCTTGATGGGGTATCCGGCCGATCCATTCGGGGCCGGTCGCCTTGGCTGCGGTGCCAATATCCATGCCAGCTCCTGTTCGTGACCGAACGACCAGTGTCTCTTAACGAGTCCTTAAGAACCAAGTCGGGTCAGCTCGGTGGCCGGAATGCGGCGAACTCGTCGGTGATCCGCAATTGGTCATCGGTGAACTTGTAGAACGCGGCGGGTCGCCCGCCGCTGCGGCCCGACTGGGCCGTGGTCCCGGTGCGGGTGATGACGCCCCGGCGAGCCAGGACGCGCTGCAGGTTCGTCGCATCCACCTGGTACTCCAGCGCGGCGCTGTACACATCCCGCAACGTGGAGAGGGCGAATTCCTTTGGTGCCAAGCCGAATCCGATGTTGGTGTAGGACAGTTTGGCGGCAAGACGGGTGCGTGCGTGGGCGACCATCGGGGCATGGTCGAACGCCATCGGAGGCAACGAGTCCACCGAGTGCCAGCGAGTGTCTGCGGGTAGCTCCGGAGTGGACGGGGACGGCACCAGTCCCAGGAAGGTGGTGGCGATGGTGCGGGTGTCACCCGGGACCCGATGTGGGTCGGAAAACACCGCCAACTGCTCGAGGTGGGCGATCTCGCGAAGGTCCACTTTCTCGGCGAGTTGACGCCGAACTGAACTGATCATGTCTTCATCGTGTCGCAGTCGTCCGCCGGGCAAGGACCACGCGCCGCGCTGCGGATCGAGAGCCCGTTCCCACAACAGCACGCTGAGCTGCGGATTCCGAGAATCGAGGCGCCGAACCTGGAAGACGACCGCGAGCACTTCGTGCGCAGTGTTACTATTGGGCATGTTTTCGATCATAAGTCGAAAACCTCGATAGCGAAAGGAGCGGTCATGACTGTCCTGGACCGCGTGGAAGTTCGTGCAGACGATCTGGCAGCTCAGATCACCAACGGACCCGAGGGTTACTCCGGTGTCGTCGGTGACGGGCAGTGGGCCACGGAGGTGCGCCGCCTCCTGAAACTGCGCGGCGCGACCCTGCTGGCGCACAACTACCAGCTGCCGGCCATCCAGGACGTCGCTGACCACGTGGGCGACTCGTTGGCCCTCTCGCGAATTGCGGCCGAGGTCCCCGAGGACACCATCGTGTTCGGCGGTGTGCATTTCATGGCCGAGACCGCCAAGATCCTGTCCCCGGACAAAACCGTGCTGATCCCGGATCAGCGGGCCGGCTGCTCCCTGGCGGACTCGATCACCGCCGAGGACCTGCAGGCCTGGAAAGACGAATACCCCGACGCTGTTGTCGTGTCCTACGTCAACACCACCGCCGCGGTGAAGGCCCTCACCGACATCTGCTGCACCTCGTCCAACGCCGTCGAGGTGGTGGCCTCCATTCCCGCGGACCGCGACGTGCTGTTCTGCCCGGACCAGTTCCTCGGCGCCCACGTGCGGCGCATCACCGGCCGCAAGAACCTGCACATCTGGGCGGGCGAATGCCACGTGCACGCCGGCATCAACGGTGACGAACTCGCCGACCAGGCCCGCAGCCACCCCGACGCCGAACTGTACGTCCACCCCGAATGCGGTTGCGCCACTTCGGCCCTGTACCTCGCCGGCGAGGGTGCGTTCCCCGAAGAGCGGGTCAAGATCCTGTCCACCGGCGGCATGCTCGACGCGGCCAGGGAATCGAAGGCCCGCCAGGTCCTGGTGGCCACCGAGATCGGCATGCTGCACCAGTTGCGCCGCGCTGCACCGGAAATCGACTTCCAGGCGGTCAACGATCGCGCGTCCTGCAAATACATGAAGATGATCACCCCGGCAGCGCTGCTGCGATGCCTCGTCGAAGGGGCCGACGAGGTGCACGTGGACCTCGAAACCGCCAAGCTGGCCCGTCGCAGCGTCACCCGGATGATCGAGATCGGCCAGTCCGGCGGCGGAGAATGACTGCCACCTCCGCAGCCTGCGGGGGTAGCGGACTCTGGCAGCAACGTGCGGACGTCGTGGTCATCGGCACCGGTGTCGCGGGGTTGGCCGCAGCGTTGGCCGCTCATCGGCAGGGCAGCCGGGTGATCTTGCTGAGCAAGGCCTCCGAGACCGCCACCTACTACGCCCAGGGTGGCATCGCGGTCGTGATTCCGCGCACCGAGGATTCCGTCGACGCCCACGTCGCGGACACGGTGGCCGCAGGCGGCGGCCTCTGCGACCCCGACGCCGTGCGCTCGATCGTGGCCGACGGATATGCCGCAGTCGCTGAATTGGTGGACAGTGGAGCGCATTTCGACGAGTCCATCCCGGGCCAGTGGGCACTGACGCGCGAAGGCGGCCATTCCCGACGACGGATCATCCATGCCGGGGGAGACGCCACCGGCGCCGAAGTACAGCGCGCCCTCGACCATGCTGCCGCCATCCTCGACATCCGCCGCGACCACGTGGCGCTACGCCTGCTGCGGGACGCGGACTCGATCACCGGTGTGCTGGTCGCGAGTCCGGACGGGCTCGGCGTCGTCCATGCCGCGTCGGTGATCCTGGCCACCGGCGGCCTCGGCCACCTCTACAGCGCCACCACCAACCCCGACGGCTCCACCGGCGACGGCATCGCCTTGGCGCTGTGGGCGGGCGTACCGGTCAGCGACCTGGAGTTCATCCAGTTCCACCCCACGATGCTCTTCGACGGGCATGCGGGGGGCCGTCGGCCGTTGATCACCGAGGCGATTCGTGGCGAGGGTGCCGTGCTGGTCGACGCCCGGGGTACCGCGGTGATGACCGGGGTGCACCCGATGGGGGATCTCGCGCCGCGCGACGTCGTTGCCGCCGCCATCGACGCCCGGTTACGCGAAACCGGCGATAGTTGTGTCTTTCTCGACGCCCGCCACCTGGTCGGGTTCGAGCACCGGTTCCCGACGGTGACGGCCGCCTGTCTGGCTGCCGGTATCGACCCGACACGGCAACCCATTCCGGTGGTGCCGGGTGCGCATTACTCCTGCGGGGGTGTCGTGACCGACGTCCACGGACGCACCGAGCTCACCGGTCTGTACGCCGCCGGGGAGGTGGCCCGCACCGGGATGCACGGCGCCAATCGGTTGGCGTCCAACAGCCTCCTCGAAGGTCTGGTGGTCGGTGGCCGCGCGGGACGCGCCGCTGCCGCGCACGCCGCCGCATCCGGAATCCGGACTGCGCCAATGCCTACCGGGCCCGCTGTCCCGACCCTGGATCGCACGCACCTGCAGCAGGCGATGGCCCGCGACGCCTCCGTGGTACGCGACGGCCAGGGCTTGCTGGCACTCGGCGAGCTGGTACGCACGGGCCGACTGATCGAGCCGCGGACCCGTACCCAGTTCGAGGACGTGGCCCTGACGGTCACCGCTGCTGCCGTCGCCGCGGCCGCGACAGCGCGCACGGAAAGCCGGGGCTGTCACCATCGCTCGGACTACCCCGACACCGACGAGGCGCAGGCGCGCAGCACAGTGGTGCGTTTCGTCGACGGGCATGCCGTCGTCGAAAAAGCCATCGTCGTCGAGACAGCCATCGTCGAAAAAGCCATGGTCGACACCGCAGTGGCGGCGTGCTGATGGCGCTCACCGATCGGGAGTTCGCCGAAGCCCGCGCCGCGATCTCCCGCGCCCTCGACGAAGACCTGCGCTACGGCCCCGACATCACCACACTGGCCACGGTTTCGGCGGATGCGCGGACCACCGCCGCAGTGGTGCCGCGGACCACCGGAGTGGTGGCCGGCATCGACATCGCCCTGCTGGTCCTCGATGACGTGCTCGGTGCCGACGGCTACCGGGTTCTGGGCCGCGCCGACGACGGCGACCGATTGCGCCCCGGCGAATCGTTGTTGACGGTGGAATCCGAGACCCGCGGTCTGCTCACCGCCGAGCGCACCATGCTCAATCTGCTCTGCCACCTCTCCGGCATCGCGACCGCCACGGCGGAATGGGTTGCCGCGGTGGAAGGTTCGAAAGCCCGAATTCGGGACACCCGAAAGACCCTGCCGGGGCTGCGGGCTTTGCAGAAGTACGCGGTGAGGGTCGGCGGCGGCGTCAACCATCGCATGGGTCTCGGAGACGCGGCGCTGATCAAGGACAACCACGTGGCGGCGGCGGGCTCGGTGGTGGCGGCACTGCGGGCGGTCCGCGCCGCGGCTCCCGAGCTGCCATGCGAGGTCGAGGTCGACTCCCTCGATCAGCTCGACGAGGTGCTCGCCGAAGACGTCCAGCTGATCCTGTTGGACAACTTCGCGGTCTGGGAAACGCAGATTGCCGTGCAGCGCAGGGATACCCGGGCACCCGGTGTGCAGCTGGAATCTTCGGGCGGGCTGACCCTGGATTCCGCGGCGGCCTACGCCAGCACCGGGGTGGACTACCTTGCTGTCGGCGCCCTCACCCACTCGGTGCAGGTGCTCGACCTCGGTCTGGATTTCTGAGCCCAGCCGGTCTGGATGTCGGCCGGCGAACTGAGGCCGAGCGGAGTCACGCGGTGGCGGCGCGCCGGACGAATGACAGCACCACGGCGGCGGCGGCGAACAATCCGGAGAACACCCGGTTGACGGCGATCTGTTGCCGTGGTGTCGACAGGAAACGCAGCAGTCGTGCGGCCAGGCCGGCGTAGCCGCCCATCACCACGAGGTCGACGGCCACCATCGTCGCGCCGATGACGACGTACTGCGGCAGCAGCGGCGCCGCCGGTGTGACGAACTGCGGTACAACGGCCAGCAGGAACACCAGGCCTTTCGGATTGGTCAGATTCACCAGTGCACCGCGGGTCAGCAGCGCGGATCCGGTGGACTCGCCCGCGGGGCCCAACTGCGCCCGAAGGTCGACGCCGGCCGCGCGCCACTGCCGGACCGCCAGATAGAACAGATACGCCACACCCAGCCATTTGATGGTGTTGAAGGCGAACACCGAATTGGTCAGCGCGGCGCCCAGCCCCACAGCGACCAGCGCCAATTGCACCATCAGACCGATTTCGAGGCCGACGATCGTCCAGTAACTGCGGCGCACCCCGTGGGCCAATCCGGTCGCCATCGACAGAATCGCCCCGGCGCCGGGGGACACGCTGATGACGATCGCGGCGCCGAGGAAGGCCAACCAGAGGTGCCATTCCATGGCCGCAGTCTGGCAGTCGGCAACGGTCCAGCTCAACCAATTTTTATTCAGGTGGACCGATCAGGGACAATTGCAGCAATGGCCAGTTTCGAGATGTCCCGGATCGATTTGCGTCACCGTGTCCTGACCGCGGCGCAGCTTCGCGCAGCCCTGCCCCGCGGGGGTGTGGACGTCGACGCCGTCGTCCCCACCGTGCGGCCGATCGTCGACGCGGTGGCCGAACGCGGCGCCGAGGCAGCACTGCAGTATGGCGAGCAGTTCGACGGTATCCGGCCCGATACCGTCCGGGTCCCGGCGGCCGCGCTGGCCCGGGCACTCAGCGAACTCGATCCGGAGATCAGGGCGGCGCTGCAGGTGGCGATCGACCGGACCCGGGTCGTCCACGCCGATCAGCGGCGCACCGACACCACCACCGAACTCGCTCCTGGCGCCAAGGTCACCGAGCGCTGGGTCCCGGTCGAACGGGTGGGCCTCTACGTCCCCGGCGGTAATGCGGTTTACCCGTCGAGTGTGATCATGAACGTCGTACCGGCGCAGACCGCCGGCGTGGACTCCCTGGTGATCGCCAGCCCCCCGCAGGCGCAGTTCGACGGACTGCCCCACCCGACCATCCTGGCCGCCGCGGCGCTGCTCGGCGTGGACGAAGTGTGGGCCGTCGGCGGCGCCCAGGGAATTGCGCTGCTGGCCTACGGCGGCACGGACACCGATGGCGCCGAGCTGGCTCCGGTGGACATGATCACCGGTCCCGGCAATATCTACGTCACCGCCGCGAAACGGATCTGCCGGTCCCAAGTGGGTATCGATGCCGAGGCGGGCCCCACCGAGATCGCGATCCTGGCCGACCACACCGCCGACCCGGTCCACGTGGCCGCCGACCTGATCAGTCAGGCCGAGCATGACGAGATGGCCGCCAGTGTGCTGGTGACACCCAGCAGCGACCTCGGAGTGGCCGTTGATGCCGAACTCGCCACCCAGCTGCAGACCACGGTGCACCGCGACCGCGTCCTGGCCGCGCTGCTGGGCCGGCAGTCGGCGATCGTGCTCGTGGATGATCTGGACACCGGTGTGCGTGTGGTCAACGCCTACGCCGCCGAGCACCTCGAGATCCAGACCGCGGACTCACCTGCGGTCGCTGCTCAGATTCGTTCCGCCGGCGCGATATTCGTCGGCGCCTGGTCGCCGGTGAGTCTGGGCGACTACTGCGCGGGCTCCAACCATGTGCTGCCCACCGCGGGTTGCGCCAGACACTCCAGCGGGCTGTCGGTGCAGACATTCCTGCGCGGCATCCACGTGGTCGACTACAGCGAGTCCGCGCTCAAAGACGTCGCCGGCCATGTCATCACCCTGGCCAAGGCGGAGAATCTGCCCGCCCACGGAGAAGCGGTGCGGCGGAGGTTCGAACGATGAGCACCCCGGGAGCACGAATCGGGTTGGCGGATCTGCCGTTGCGCGACGACCTGCGGGGCAAGTCGCCCTACGGGGCGCCGCAGTTGGTGGTGCCGGTGCGCCTCAACACCAACGAGAACCCGCACCCGCCGACGCAGGCGCTGATCGACGATGTGGCGCGTTCGGTCCGGGATGCTGCCGCGGAGTTGCACCGCTATCCCGACCGGGACGCCGTGGCGCTGCGCACCGACCTCGCCGCCTACCTGACACGGCAGACCGGTGTGCACCTCGGTGTGGAAAACCTGTGGGCGGCCAACGGATCCAATGAGATCCTGCAGCAGCTGCTGCAGGCGTTCGGCGGTCCGGGCCGCAGCGCCATCGGGTTCGTCCCGTCGTACTCGATGCACCCGATCATCTCCGACGGCACTCAGACCGAGTGGCTCGAAGCTGCCCGCGGCGACGATTTCGGCCTCGACATCGACATCGCCGTCGCCGCGGTCGAGGCCAGACACCCGGACATCGTATTTGTCGCGAGCCCGAACAACCCGTCGGGACAGAGTGTTCCCCTCGACGATCTGCGCCGGTTGCTCGGCGCCATGGAGTCCGGGGTGCTGATCGTCGACGAGGCCTACGGCGAGTTCTCCTCACAGCCCAGCGCGGTGGCCCTGATCGACGAATTCCCCACCAAACTCGTCGTGAGCCGCACCATGAGCAAGGCGTTCGCCTTCGCCGGCGGTCGGCTCGGATATCTGATCGCCGCGCCGGCGGTGATCGACGCGATGCTGCTGGTCCGTCTGCCCTACCACCTGTCCGTGGTCACCCAGGCCGCGGCACGCGCCGCCCTGCGGCACGCCGACGACACCCTGGGCAGCGTGGCGGTCCTGATCGCCGAACGCCAACGCGTCACCGAAGCGTTGAGCGGCTTGGGATTCCGGGTCATCCCGAGCGACGCCAACTTCGTATTGTTCGGCGACTTCGCCGACGCCCCCGCCACCTGGCAGCGCTACCTGGACGCCGGGATCCTCATCCGCGATGTCGGTATTCCTGGCTATCTGCGCGCCACCACCGGACTGGCCGCGGAGAACGACGCCCTACTGGCGACCAGCGCCGAACTCGTGACCACCGAATTGGCCCAGCCGCTAGGAGCATCATGACCAGTACGTTGACCGGCCGACGTGCGCGCGTGCAGCGCACCACCAGGGAATCCGACATCGTGGTCGAACTCGACCTCGACGGCACCGGCCAGGTGCACATCGACACCGGGGTGCCGTTCTTCGATCACATGCTCACCTCGCTGGGTACCCACGCGAGCTTCGACCTGACGGTGCGTGCCACCGGCGATGTCCACATCGAAGGGCATCACACCGTCGAGGACACCGCGATCGTGCTGGGGCAGGCTCTGGGGGAGGCGCTCGGAGACAAGAAGGGCATCCGCCGCTTCGGTGATGCCTTCATCCCCATGGACGAGACCTTGGCGCACGCTGCCGTCGATGTCTCCGGCCGGCCGTACTGCGTACACACCGGCGAGCCGGAATCCATGGTGCACTTCACCATTGCCGGTTCGACCGTGCCGTATCACACCGTCATCAACAAGCACGTTTTCGAGTCGCTGGCCTTCAATGCGCGCATCGCCCTGCATGTGCGCACCATCTACGGCCGCGATCCGCACCACATCACCGAGGCGGAGTACAAGGCCGTCGCGCGGGCGTTGCGCCAGGCTGTCGAACCGGACCCACGCGTATCGGGCGTGCCGTCCACCAAAGGCACTTTGTGACAAAGAAAGTCGTCGTGCTCGACTACGGGTCGGGCAACCTGCGTTCGGCTCAGCGTGCGGTGGAGCGCACCGGTGTCGACGTCGAGGTCACCGCCGATCCCCACGCCGCAGCCGAGGCCGACGGCCTGATGGTGCCCGGCGTCGGGGCGTTCGAGGCGTGCATGACAGGTTTGCGTGCCATCGGCGGTGAGAAGATCATCGCCGACCGGTTGCAGCGTGGCCGGCCGGTGCTGGGCGTGTGCGTGGGCATGCAGATCCTGTTCTCCCGCGGTGTCGAATTCGGCGTCGAATCCGTCGGTTGTGGACAGTGGCCAGGAGCGGTGACGCATCTGGACGCGCCGGTGGTGCCGCACATGGGCTGGAACGTCGTCGACGCCCCCGAGGACAGTGTGCTGTTCCGCGGGGTGGACCCGCAGACCCGGTACTACTTCGTGCATTCCTACGCCGCTCAGGAGTGGACGGGCAATCCCGACGCCCGGCTCACCTGGGCTAGGCACCACGTGCCGTTCTTGGCTGCCGTCGAAGACGGACCGCTGTCGGCCACGCAATTTCATCCGGAGAAGAGCGGTGACGCCGGTGCGGCGCTGCTCACCAATTGGGTTGAGGGACTGTGACTTCTAACGCACCATTGATTCTGTTGCCCGCCGTCGACGTGGTCGAGGGCAAGGCGGTGCGCCTGGTGCAGGGGCAGGCCGGCAGCGAGACCGCCTACGGCTCGGCACTGGATGCGGCGCTGGGCTGGCAGCGCGACGGCGCCGAGTGGATCCACCTCGTGGACCTGGACGCGGCTTTCGGTCGGGGCTCGAACCGCGAGCTGCTGGCCGAACTGGTGGGCAAGCTCGATGTCGACGTCGAACTCTCCGGCGGCATTCGTGACGACGAGTCGCTGAAGGCTGCCATGGCCACCGGGTGCCGTCGGGTCAACCTCGGGACCGCCGCGCTGGAGAACCCGGTGTGGTGTGCCAAGGCGATCGCTGAGCACGGCGACAAGGTGGCCGTCGGGCTGGACGTGCAGATCGTGAACGGTGAGCACCGCCTGCGTGGTCGCGGCTGGGAGACCGACGGTGGTGACCTGTGGCCGGTACTGGAACGCCTTGACGGAGAAGGTTGCTCGCGTTTCGTGGTCACCGACGTCACCAAGGACGGTACGTTGACCGGGCCGAATCTGGAGCTGCTGTCGGCGGTCGCCGCCAAGACCGAGGCACCCGTCATCGCCTCGGGTGGGGTGTCGAGCATCGACGATCTGTTGGCCATCGCGACGCTCACCGGGGAGGGCGTCGAAGGCGCCATTGTCGGCAAAGCGCTCTACGCAGGCCGGTTCACCTTGCCCGAGGCCCTGGCCGCGGTCAGCCGATGACCGATTTCGGCGCGCTGATCGCCGAAGCGTCGTCGATCCTCGACGACGTCGTCGCACAGTTCCTGTCCGGTCACCGGGCCGATTCCGCGGTCCAGAAGAAGGGCAACGACTTCGCCACCGAGGTCGATCTGGCCATCGAACGCCACGTGGTCGAAGCGTTGACCGAGCGCACCGGTATCGGGGTGCACGGTGAGGAATTCGGCGGCGCGCCAATCGAATCGCCGCTGGTGTGGGTGTTGGATCCCATCGACGGCACCTTCAACTATGCGGCCGGCTCACCGATGGCGGCCATCCTGCTCGGTCTGATGCGCGACGGCGTGCCGGTGGCCGGGCTGACCTGGCTGCCGTTCACCGATCAGCGCTACACCGCGGTGCTCGACGGCCCGCTGTATCTCAACGGAGTGGCGCAGCCGCCCCTGGGGTCGCCGACGCTGCGGGATTCGATCCTCGGCATCGGCACGTTCAACGTGGATTGGCGGGGTCGCTATCCGGGCCGCTATCGACTCAGCGTGTTGGAGAACATGAGCCGCGAGTGCTCACGGTTGCGCATGCACGGCGCCACCGGCGTGGACCTCGCGTACGTGGCGAACGGCGTTCTCGGCGGGGCGATCACGTTCGGAGACCACATCTGGGACTACGCGGCCGGCGTGGCCCTGGTGCGCGCGGCCGGTGGTATCGTCACCGATCTCGCCGGCCGGCCCTGGACCGTGGACTCGAGCTCGGCGCTGGCCGCTGCCCCGGGTATCCACGAGCGCATTCTCGAGATCGTCAAATCGGTCGGCGAACCGGAGGACTACCTATGAGCGGCGGTGTCGCCACCCGCGTCATCCCCTGCCTGGATGTCGACGCAGGTCGCGTGGTCAAGGGCGTCAACTTCGAAAACTTGCGGGATGCCGGCGATCCGGTGGAACTCGCGGCGCTCTACGACGCCGAGGGGGCCGATGAGCTCACCTTCCTGGACGTCACCGCGTCCTCCTCGGGGCGGGCCACCATGCTGGAGGTGGTGCGCCGCACCGCCGAGCAGGTGTTCATCCCGCTGACCGTCGGTGGCGGGGTGCGCTCGATCGAGGACGTGGATGTGCTGCTGCGGGCCGGCGCCGACAAGGTGTCGGTGAACACCGCCGCGATCGCCCGTCCGGAACTGCTCGCAGAGTTGTCGCGGCAGTTCGGGTCTCAGTGCATCGTGCTGTCGGTTGATGCCCGCACCGTGCCCGCGGGGGACGCGCCCACCCCGTCCGGCTGGGAGGTCACCACACACGGGGGCCGACGCGGCACCGGCATCGACGCGGTCGAGTGGGCGGCGCGTGGGGCGCAACTCGGGGTAGGGGAGATCCTGCTGAACTCGATGGACGCCGACGGCACCAAAGCCGGGTTCGACCTGGCGATGCTGCGCGCGGTCCGCGCCGCGGTGACGGTCCCGGTGATCGCCAGCGGCGGCGCGGGGGCCATCGAGCACTTTGCCCCCGCGGTGCATGCCGGGGCCGATGCGGTGTTGGCCGCCAGTGTATTTCACTTCAAGGAGCTGTCCATCGGGCAGGTCAAGGCCGCGATGGCGGCGGACGGGATCTGTGTGCGATGAGCAGCCTGGACCCCTCGATCGCGGCACGGCTGAAGCGCAACGCCGACGGACTGTTCACCGCGGTGGTGCAGCAGCGCGGGACCGGCGATGTGCTCATGGTCGCGTGGATGGACGACGACGCGCTGGCCCGCACTCTGGAAACCCGTGAGGCGACGTATTTTTCGCGCTCCCGCGGCGAGCAGTGGGTGAAAGGTTTGACCTCCGGGCACACGCAGCACGTGCATTCGGTGCGCCTGGATTGTGACGGCGACACGGTGCTGCTGGAGGTCGATCAGGTCGGGGGAGCGTGCCACACCGGTGACCACTCCTGCTTCGACGCCGACGTGCTGCTCACGCCGGAGTAAACCCCCGCTTGTCTAGCCGACCCGTTTGGCGCGTTCGCGCAACACCTCCAGCGCCTTGTCGGCGTGGGTGTCCATGCTGATTTCGCTGGAGATCACGTCGAGCACCCGTCGGTCGGTGTCGATCACAAAGGTGGTGCGCTTGACTGGCATGAACTTGCCGAGCAGCCCACGTTTGACGCCGAAGGCCGTCGCGACCGCGCCGTCCTCGTCGGAGAGCAACGGGTAGTCGAAGTTCTCCTTCTCGGCGAACTGGGCCTGCTTGGCAGGCGCGTCGGTACTGATTCCCACGCGCTGCGCGCCCACCGCGGTGAATTCACCTGCGAGGTCGCGGAAGTGGCATGCCTCCTTGGTGCACCCCGGCGTCATGGCGGCGGGATAGAAGAACAGCACCACCGGACCGTGAGTCAGGAAGTCGCTGAAAGTGCGCTGGGCGCCGGTCTGATCAGGCAGTGTGAAGTCGTTGATGAAGTCCCCGGATTTCATGACCGTCACGCTACGCCCGGGGCGGCCGGCGCGGTCTGGGAGGATGTCGGAGTGCAAGCCCACATCGCCGTGACCACCACTCGGGAAGACTTCCGGGACCTGGCCGCGGAGCACCGTGTTGTTCCGGTCACCCGCAAGGTCCTGGCCGACAGCGAGACACCGCTGTCGGCTTACCGCAAACTGGCCGCCGACCGTCCCGGTACCTTCCTGCTGGAATCCGCGGAGAACGGCCGGTCCTGGTCGCGCTGGTCCTTCATCGGTGCGGGCGCGCCGTCGGCGTTGACCGTGCGGGACGGCGAGGCCGTCTGGCTCGGCACGGTTCCACAGGACGCTCCGAGCGGGGGCGACCCACTGCAGGCGTTGAGCGCCACCTTGGAGCTGCTGGCCACCGCCGCGCTGCCGGGTCTACCGCCGCTGTCGGGCGGCATGGTCGGCTTCTTCGCCTACGACCTGGTTCGGCGCCTGGAACGGCTCCCGGAACTCACGGTCGACGATCTCGGCCTGCCCGACATGCTGATGCTGCTCGCCACCGACATCGCGGCCGTCGACCACCATGAAGGCACCATCACCCTCATCGCCAACGCGGTGAACTGGGACGGCACCAACGATCGGGTGGACCAGGCCTACGACGACGCGGTGCAACGTCTCGATGTGATGACCGACGCGCTGGGGCAGCCGCTGCCGTCGACGGTCTCGACGTTCACCAGGCCCGCCCCGATTCACCGCTCCCAGCGGACGGTCGAGGAATACAGCGCCATCGTCGACAAGCTGGTCGGCGACATCGAGGCCGGCGAGGCGTTCCAGGTGGTCCCGTCGCAGCGGTTCGAGATGGACACCGAGGTGGACCCCATTGATGTCTATCGGATGTTGCGGGTGTCGAACCCCAGCCCGTACATGTATCTGTTCCACGTGCCCGATGGTGACGGCGGCACCGCCTTTTCGATCGTCGGATCCAGCCCGGAAGCATTGGTCACGGTCAACGACAGCTGGGCCAAGACCCATCCCATCGCGGGGACCCGCTGGCGCGGCGACACCGAAGAGGAAGACCAGCTCCTGGAAAAAGAGCTGCTGTCCGACGACAAGGAACGCGCCGAGCATCTGATGCTCGTGGATCTGGGACGCAACGACCTGGGTCGGGTCTGTGTGCCGGGCACCGTGCGGGTCGAGGACTACAGCCACATCGAGCGCTACAGCCACGTCATGCACCTGGTGTCCACGGTCAGTGGTCTGCTGGCCGAAGGGCGCACCGCGCTCGACGCGGTGACGGCCTGCTTCCCGGCGGGCACCCTGTCCGGGGCGCCCAAGGTCCGGGCCATGGAACTCATCGAAGAGGTCGAGAAGACCCGGCGCGGCCTCTACGGCGGCGTGCTGGGGTATCTCGACTTCGCCGGCAACGCCGATTTCGCGATCGCGATCCGCACCGCCCTGATGCGTGAGGGCACCGCCTATGTACAGGCCGGCGGCGGGGTGGTGGCCGATTCCAGCGGTCCCTACGAGTACACGGAATCGGCCAACAAGGCCAAGGCCGTGCTCAACGCCGTCGCCGCTGCCGAGACCCTGCAGGTTCCTGCGCGTGACGGCTGACGGGGCGCGCGACCGACGCGGCAGGCAAATGATCCGGCTGGCACAGCTGCTGCTGATCGTCGGCGCGCTCGGGTTGTGGGTGGCTTCGCGGTTGCCGTGGGTGGTGCTGCGGTCTTCCGACGGCCTGGGCCAGCCCAAGTCGGTCACCCTGTCGGGATCCACTTGGTCCACAGCGCTGCTACCGCTGGCGTTGCTGCTGTTGGCCGCGGCTGTCGCCGTCCTCGCCGTGCGGGGCTGGCCGCTGCGGGCCCTCGCGATCCTCGTTGCGGCGGTCAGCGGCATCACCGCCTACCTCGCGATCACCCAGTGGGTGGTCCGTGATGTCGCCGTCCGGGGGGCCGACCTCGCCGAAGTGACGGTCGCGTCGTTGATCGGCAGCGAACGGCACTACTGGGGTGCGGTCCTGACCCTGGTGGCGGCCGTGGTCACCTTGGTTGCCGCCGCGTTGCTGGTCCGCTCGGCGGGCGCAGGGAAGGGTGTGACCACCAAGTACGTCGCGCCGGCCGCCCGTCGGGACGCCGTGCGTCGCACGGCCGAGGAACAGCAGGACAGACCGGGCACCGGTGACGGTGACGTCTCGGAGCGAATGATCTGGGATGCATTGGACGAAGGGCGGGATCCGACGGTGGCCGCCACCGGTTCCGACGAGGACGCTCACGACGCCGGTCACGGCAAGTCCGACACGGAGGGCCGGTGAATCTTTGCGCCCGTTCGACGGCTACCCTTCATGCACGGCATCGGGTGACGGGCGGGTACATCCCGACCCAGGGGAGTTCCCACTCCAGCACCCGGCGGGACATCGGAAGGGACCGGCACGCATGAGTTCGGCGACCGTGCTCGACTCGATCATCGAGGGAGTCCGCGCTGACGTTGCTGCCCGAGAGGCCATCGTCAGTCTGGATGAGGTCAAGGCTGCCGCTGTCGCGGCCCCGCCGCCTCGCAATGTGCTGGCTGCGCTGCGCGAACCGGGCATCGGAGTGATCGCGGAAGTGAAGCGGGCCAGCCCGTCCCGCGGCCAGCTCGCCAACATCCCTGACCCCGCCGACCTCGCACGCGCCTACCAAAGTGGCGGCGCCCGCATCATCAGCGTGCTCACCGAAGAGCGCCGATTCCACGGATCCCTGGCCGACCTGGACGCCGTGCGGGCCGCGGTGACGATCCCGGTGCTCCGCAAGGATTTCGTCGTCGGCCCTTACCAGATTCACGAGGCTCGCGCCCACGGCGCCGACATGCTGCTGCTCATCGTCGCCGCCCTGGAACAACCGGCGTTGGAGTCCATGCTCGAGCGCACCGAATCACTGGGCATGACCGCCCTCGTCGAGGTGCACACCGAGGAGGAAGCCGATCGGGCCCTCCAAGCCGGCGCGAAGGTCATCGGGGTCAACGCCCGCGACCTCAAGACGCTCGAAGTCGATCGCGACTGCTTTGCCCGCATTGCCCCCGGTCTGCCCAGCGGCGTCATCAGAGTGGCCGAATCGGGCGTCCGTGGCACTGCTGATCTGCTCGCCTACGCTGGAGCCGGTGCCGATGCCGTGCTGGTGGGCGAGGGCCTGGTGACCAGCGGCGATCCCCGTACCGCGGTGGCTGACCTGGTGACTGCCGGTACCCATCCGTCCTGCCCGAAACCCTCCCGCTAGCGTGCAGATGTTCTGCACACGCGACAATCGATACTGATGGCTGATACCTCGATTCCGGACCTGCCGCGCGCCAGCGCGGCCATTGCCGAGCCCACGTCCCACGATCCCGATGCCAAGGGGCATTTCGGGAGATACGGTGGCCGGCTCGTACCCGAAGCGCTGATGGCGGTGATCGAGGAGGTCACGGCCGCGTACGAGAAGGCGCGCAACGACCAGGAGTTCCTCGACCAGCTGGATCGGTTGCAGACGCACTACACCGGACGCCCGTCACCGTTGTATGAGGCGCAGCGACTGTCCGAGCATGCCGGCGGTGCGCGATTGTTCCTCAAGCGAGAAGACCTCAACCACACCGGATCTCACAAGATCAACAACGTGCTGGGCCAGGCGCTGCTGGCCAAGCAGATGGGCAAGACCCGGGTGATCGCCGAAACCGGGGCCGGCCAGCACGGGGTGGCCACGGCCACGGCGTGCGCGTTGCTGGATCTCGAGTGCATCATCTACATGGGCGCCACCGACACCGCCCGTCAGGCGCTCAATGTGGCGCGTATGCGTCTGCTCGGTGCCGAGGTGGTCTCCGTCGAGTCCGGATCGAGAACCCTCAAAGACGCGATCAACGAGACGTTCCGCGACTGGGTCGCCAACGCCGATGACACCTACTACTGCTTCGGCACCGCCGCTGGACCGCACCCGTTCCCGACGATGGTGCGTGATTTCCAGCGGGTCATCGGGATGGAAGCACGGGCCCAGATCCTGGCGCAGGCCGGGCGACTGCCCGATGCGGTGACTGCCTGCATCGGCGGGGGATCCAACGCCATCGGCATCTTCCACGCGTTCATCGATGACCCGTCGGTGCGGCTGGTCGGTTACGAAGCAGCCGGCGATGGTGTCGAGACCGGCAGGCACGCCGCGACATTCACCGGTGGTTCGCCCGGCGCATTCCAGGGATCGTTCTCGTATCTGCTTCAGGACGAAGACGGCCAGACCATCGAATCCCATTCCATCTCAGCAGGTTTGGACTATCCAGGAGTCGGCCCTGAGCATGCGCTGCTGAAAGACACCGGCCGGGCCGACTACCAGCCGATCACCGACAGCGAGGCCATGGAAGCGTTCCGGTTGCTGAGCCGCACCGAGGGCATCATTCCCGCGATCGAATCCGCCCATGCCGTCGCCGGCGCGCTCAAGCTCGGCGCCGAACTGGGTCCCGGCAAGATCATCGTGGTGAATCTGTCCGGACGCGGGGACAAAGACGTGGAGACGGCGGCGAAGTGGTTCAACCTGTACCCCGACACCCAGGCCGTCGAGAAATGACCGCACCGCAAGGCACACCGAGCCGCTTGGGCCCGGTGTTCGAAGCCTGCCGACGTGACGGCCGCGCCGCCCTGATCGGTTACCTGCCCACCGGCTATCCGGACGTGCAGACGTCGATCGACGCCATGACCACCCTCGTCGACGCCGGTGCCGACATCATCGAGGTCGGCATCGCCTATTCCGATCCCGGTATGGATGGGCCGACCATCGCCGCCGCCACCAACGTCGCGCTGCGTGGGGGCGTGCGGGTGCGCGACGCGCTGAAAGCCGTCGAGGCCATCAGCAACCGCGGTGGAAGTGCGGTTGTCATGTCGTACTGGAATCCGGTGCTGCGCTACGGCATCGATGCGTTCTCCCGGGATCTGGCCGCAGCCGGTGGATACGGGCTGATCACCCCTGATCTCATTCCCGACGAGGCCGACGAGTGGTTTGTCGCCTCCGACGAGCACGGCCTGGACCGCATCTTCCTGGTGGCCCCGTCGTCAACCCCGGAACGACTGACCAAGACCGTCGAGGCGAGCCGTGGATTCGTCTACGCCGCATCCACCATGGGCGTCACCGGAGCGCGAGACGCGGTGTCCAACATGGCGCCCGAGCTCGTCGCGCGGGTCAAGGCGGTCACCGACATTCCCGTCGGGGTGGGACTCGGCGTGCGCTCACGTGCGCAGGCCGCCGAGATCGGCTCCTACGCCGACGGCGTCATCGTCGGCTCTGCCCTGGTGACCGCACTCGGCGAAGGGGCTACCGGACTGGCGTCCGTCCGCGCATTGACCGAAGAATTAGCAGCCGGTGTCCGGCAGAAAGCGACCGAGGTTTCTGGGTGACCACCACCTTGCTGGCCAGTTTTCCCAGCCCGTCTCAGGGTGTGTGGCATTTGGGACCGGTTCCCATCCGCGCCTACGCCCTGTTCATCATCATCGGCATCATCGCCGCGCTCGTCATCGGCGATCGACGGTGGGAGGCACGCGGCGGTGAACGTGGGGTCATCTACGACATCGCGTTGTGGGCGGTGCCGTTCGGACTGATCGGTGGTCGCCTCTATCACGTGCTGACCGACTGGCCGACCTACTTCGGTCCCGACGGTGCCGGTCCGATGGCGGCCTTGCGCATCTGGGACGGCGGTCTCGGCATCTGGGGTGCGGTGGCTCTCGGCGCGGTGGGCGCCTGGATCGGCTGCCGACATCACGGAATTCCGTTGCCCGCGTTCGGCGATGCGGTGGCTCCCGGGATCGTGTTGGCCCAGGCGATCGGTCGGATGGGCAACTACTTCAACCAGGAGCTCTACGGTCGTCAGACCGATGTGCCGTGGGGGATGGAGATCTTCTACCGCCGCGAACCGTCGGGCATCATCGATGTGCATTCGCTCAACGGTGTCTCGACAGGCCAGGTTGCGGCGGTCGTCCATCCGACCTTCCTGTACGAACTGCTCTGGAACCTCCTGATTTTCGCCGCGCTGCTGTATGTCGACCGGCGTTTCAAGCTCGGTCATGGCCGGCTTTTTGCGCTGTATGTGGCCGGCTACTGCGTGGGCCGCTTCGGTGTCGAGCTGATGCGCGACGACTTCGCCACCCTGATCGCCGGGATCCGAATCAATTCCTTCACGGCGACGTTCGTGTTCATCGGCGCGATTGTCTACGTCATTCTCGCGCCCAAGGGGCGTGAGGACCCGGAGTCTCTCCGCGGGAAGAATTTCGACGGGGACTCGACGAAGGAAGCTCCCGAGCCTGCGCCGGAACTCGTCGCGGTCGCGGCCACCTCGGGTGGCGTGGCGGCTGCGACGGAGACTGACCGAGAGGACGAGGCGCACGAACTCGAACTCGAGCCTGAGCCCGACGTCGAACTCGAGCCGGACGTACTTCCGGCGGTCGAAGAAGCAGAGACCGGGACGGACGCCGACGTCGTCGTGGTCGAGGTCGAAGAGACGCCCGAGGATGAGGCCATCGTCGAGGCTCAGCTCCTCGCCGGGGGCGACCTGGTGGTCGAGACCGCTGCGGAGGCCGGGGACGCCCAGCTGATCGACGAAGACCACGACCCGGTCGACGAAGATGACTTGGAGAGCCTGCAGGACGACGCAGCGATCGTGGTTGATGGTCCGGTGTCCGAGCAGCAGGAAGAGCTCGACCAGGAGGATTTGACGTCCGATCTGGATGACGAAGAGCTCGCGGCGGACGAAGCGGTCGAAGAACCCGAGGTCGCGGCGGCAGAGTCTGATGAGGCCGCGCCGGATCAGGCGGATGTCGAGGCAGAAGTGACCGCGGATGGCTCCGTGGTGATCGAGACGGCGGCCGAGACCGAAGACGCCGAGCTCATCGATGACGATCACGACCCGGTCGACGCCGAAGACTTGGAGAGTCTCCAGGCCGACGATGCCGTTGCCGGTAGTGCCGGCCCGGAGTCCGAGCAGCAGGAAGAGCTCGCCGAGACCGCCAGCGAAGTAGGCGACGACGATGCTGCCGAAGAAGCTGTCGAGGCCGCGGATTCGGCGACTCTGCCTGCCGCCGAGGCGGTTGATGGTGAGGAGTCCGACCAGCAGGCCGAGCTTGCCGGAGTAGATGACGAACCGGCGGAAGCCGCCGTTGCAGAGCCGGCCGGAGCAGCACCGGATCAGGCAGATGTCGAAGCCGAGGTGACCGCTGACAGCTCGGTGAGCACGGAGACAGCGGCTGAGGTCGAGAACGCCGAGCTGATCGACGAGGATCACGATCCGGTCGACGGCGCGGACGTGGAGAGCCTGCAGGGTGACGACGCACCTGCCGGTGCTGACGGTCCCGAGTCCGAGCAGCAGGAGGGGCTCGACGCCGAAGAGGTGTCGGATCCCGACGAGCCCGCACCCGACGAGACTGCGCCCGACGAGACTGCGCCGGATGAGACCGTGCCGGACGAGACTGCGCCGGATGAGACGGCCGCGGAACCGGCAGTACCGCCGGCACCGCGGCGGGCCTGGCCGACGACAGCCACTCCCGCACAACCGAAGTCCCGGCTGGGCCGCGTGCTGCGCCGCCTGCGGCGCTGACCTGCGCTACCAGCCCATCGAGCCGGGAATGCCCTTGAACGGGCCCACCACCGCGCTGGTGACCCAACCGCCGTAGAAGCCGCCAGGTTGCGGCGTCACGAGTTCACCGTTGACGGTGCAGCGATCGACGTCGGCGGCCATGACGGCGATGGCATCAGCGATCACCGTGAAACCGGCGGTCGGCTTCCGGTAGGTCCAGGCCGCACCCGCGGCGGTCGTGGTCGACGTGACGAGATCGAAGTAACTGGCCTGGCCTTTCCACTCGCACCACGACGAGCCCCGTGCGGGACGCAACACTCCGTCTTCGAAGGCGCTACGGGGCAGGTAGTACGTCGGCGGATGGCTGGTCTCCAGCACCCGCCATGATCGCTTGGCGACGGCGATGGTCTCCCCGCCCAGTTCGATGGTGATCGTGGCTCCGAACTCCTCGACCCTGGGTGGGCGCGGGTAGTCCCAGACGGATTCCTGACCGGGAGCGGGTACTTCGGGGACCGGACGCATACCGCAACGATAGAGACGACGGCCGAGCACGCGGTGCCGGTCTGGCATTCTTGGAGCTATGACTGACCCCCAGTTCGGATCGAACCCGGCCTCGAATCCAACCGAGGGCACTCCACCGCCGCAGTCAAGTTATCCGCCGCCGCCGGTCGACTCCGGTTATCCGCCTCCGCCTGCGGGTTACGGGCAGTACCCGCCGCCGCCGGTCGACTCCGGTTATCCGCCTCCGCCTGCGGGTTACGGCCAGTACCCGCCGCCGCCGACGGGCTCGTACTACGACCCGTCCGCGCCGTATGGCCGCAACCCGGTCACCGGCGAGCCGAACTCGGAGAAATCGAAGGTCGTCGCCGGTCTGCTGCAGCTGATCGGTTTGTTCGGTCTGGTCGGCATCGGCCGGATCTATCTCGGCTACACCGGGCTGGGTGTGGCGCAGCTGCTGGTCGGTCTCGTGACCTGCGGGATAGGCGCAGTGATCTGGGGCATCATCGATGCGGTGCTGATCCTCACCGGCAGGGTGCGCGATCCGCAGGGACGCCCGCTGCGCGATGGAACCTGATACCGGCACACCTTCTTCGCGTCGAGTGCGGCTGTACGGCTCGCTCGGCGCCGGGGCCCTGGTGGCCGGCGGACTGGCCTACATCGGGTTCACCGACCCGCACCAACCGGGATCGCTGTTTCCGCCGTGCCCGTTCCATGCCCTGACCGGCTGGCTCTGTCCGGGTTGCGGCGGCCTGCGCATGACCTACGACCTGCTTCACGGAAACCTCGGCGCCGCGGTCGTCGACAACGTGTTCGTGTTGGTCGGTTTGCCGATCCTGGTGCTCTGGGTTCTGTTGAGGCGGCGACGTGGCTTGACGATGTGGACACTGCCCGCGGTGGTGGTGCTCGCCGGGCTGACCGTCACCTGGACCGTGGTCCGCAATCTTCCCGGCTTTCCGCTGGTCCCGACGCTGCTCGCCGGGTAACACCGCGGTATCGCTGTTACACTCGGCAGTCGGTGGTGCGTCGCTTCCTGGCGCCGCATCGTCAACGTCGGGCCGGTGCAGTCCCGGGTTTCACACGTCAGACTGCGGCCAGTCCTGTGACCTGAATGCCCACTGAATTCCCATGGTGCGCACCAGCTCTCGTCTTCCGCAGTTGCGACTGCGGAGGTGCGTGAAGGTGCTTTTCTCGGCAGTGCCGAAAGCTCAGGGACTCTACGACCCCGACCAGGAGCATGACTCCTGCGGCGTGGCCATGGTCGCCGACATCAAGGGCCGAAGCTCCCACTCCATCGTGGCCGATGGACTGATCGCACTCGAGCATCTCGAACACCGCGGGGCGGCCGGAGCCGAGCCGAACAGCGGTGACGGAGCGGGCATCCTGCTCCAACTTCCGGTCGACCTGCTGCGCGAGGTCGTCGATTTCGAGTTGCCCGAACCGGCGGCTGACGGCAGCAACACCTTCGCCGCCGGCATCTGCTTCCTGCCGCAGGAGCCGGCAGCCCGCGCGGCCGCCTGCGCCAGGGTCGAGGAGATCGCGGCGGGCGAGGGCATCGAGGTGCTCGGGTGGCGCACGGTGCCGGTCGATCCGGTGGGCGCCGAGGTCGGCGCCACGGCACTGGGCTGCATGCCGCACATGGCGCAGCTGTTCGTCGCCGCCCCCGCAGACAGCGAGGGTCGACGACTGTCCGGTCTCGACCTCGACCGGCGGGTCTACCCGATGCGCAAACAGGCCGGGCACATGACCTCCGAGATCAAGTCGACCGGCAGCGGCGTCTACTTCGTCTCCCTGTCGAGTCGCACCATCACCTACAAGGGCATGCTCACCACGATGCAGCTGCCCAGGTACTTCGATGACCTGCGCGACGAGCGGTGCAAGAGCGCCATCGCCATCGTGCACAGCCGCTTTTCCACCAACACCTTCCCGTCCTGGCCGCTGGCACACCCCTTCCGCTTCGTCGCCCACAATGGCGAGATCAACACGGTGCGCGGCAACCGGAACCGGATGCACGCCCGGGAAGCGATGCTGAGCAGCGCAGTGATCGGCGGTGACCTGGCTCGGTTGTCCCCGATCTGCACCCCCGAATCCTCGGACTCGGCATCCTTCGACCAGACCCTGGAGTTACTCCACCTGGGCGGGCGCAGCCTGCCGCACGCGGTGATGATGATGATTCCCGAGGCGTGGGAGAACAACGCCGACCTGAGCCCGGAACGGCGCGCGTTCTGCCAGTTCCACGCCTCCATCATGGAGCCATGGGACGGGCCTGCCTGCGTGACGTTCACCGACGGCACCGTCGTCGGTGCGGTGCTGGACCGCAACGGCCTGCGCCCTGGCCGCTGGTGGCGCACCATCGACGACCGCATCATCCTCGCCAGCGAGAGCGGGGTGCTCGACGTCCCATCGGCCGAGGTCGTGGCCAAGGGTCGTCTCGAGCCGGGGAAGATGTTCCTCGTCGACACCGCCCAAGGACGGATCGTCTCCGACGAGGAGATCAAGAACCAACTGGCCACGGCCAACCCCTATGCAGAGTGGCTGCACGCCGGACTGCTCGACCTGAAAACGCTCCCGGATCGGGCCCGCGTTCAGCCCAACCACGAGTCGGTGGTCCGGCGCCAGATCTCGTTCGGGTACACCGAAGAGGATCTGCGGATCATGCTCACCCCGATGGCGGCTTCCGGCGGTGAACCGCTGGGCTCCATGGGTACCGACACCCCGGCCGCGGTGCTGTCTCAGCGGTCCCGGCTGTTCTACGACTACTTCGTGGAACTCTTTGCGCAGGTGACCAATCCGCCGTTGGACGCCATTCGTGAAGAGATCGTCACGTCGATGGCCCGCGTCATGGGTCCCGAGCACAACCTGCTCGAGCCGTCGGCGGCCTCCTGCCGGCAGATCATGTTGCCGTGGCCGGTGCTGGACAACGACGAGCTGAACAAGATCGTGCACATCAATGCCGATCACGAGCATCCCGGCCTGAAGACGAAGGTGCTGCGCGGGCTCTACGACGTCGAGCGTGGTGGCGAAGGGCTGGCCGAAGCGATCGAGGATCTGCGCCTGCGCGCCTCGGAGGTCATTGCCAAAGGGGCGCGCACCCTGGTGATCTCCGATCGCGACTCCGATCACACCCGCGCGCCCATTCCGTCGCTCCTGGCCGTCTCCGCGGTTCATCACCACCTGGTGCGCACCAAAGAGCGCACCAAGGTGGCGCTGGTGGTGGAAAGTGGCGATGCCCGCGAGGTGCACCACATCGCGCTGCTGATCGGTTACGGCGCGGCGGCGGTGAACCCGTACCTGGCCTTCGAGTCGATCGAAGACCTGGTTCGCGAGGGTGAGCTCACCGGAATCGAGGCCGGTACCGCGGTGCGCAACTACCTCAAGGCGCTCGGCAAGGGCGTCATGAAGGTGATGAGCAAGATGGGCATCTCCACGGTCGGCTCCTACACCGGCGCTCAGGCATTCGAAGCGATCGGCCTCGACCGCGGCATCGTCGACGAGTACCTCACCGGCACGGTGAGCCAACTCGGGGGAGTCGACCTCGACGTCATCGCCGAAGAGGTGAAGCTGCGACACCGCCGCGCCTACCCGGAGAACCCCACCGAGCGGGTGCACCGACGCCTGGAGGTCGGCGGCGAATACCAGTTCCGACGCGAAGGCGAACTGCATCTCTTCACCCCGGAAACCGTTTTCCTGCTGCAGCATTCGACGCGCACCGGACGCCACGACGTGTTCGAGAAGTACTCCGAGGAAGTCGACCGGCTGGCGGCCGAGGGCGGCGCGCTGCGGGGGTTGTTCGCCTTCAAGAAGGATCTGCGACCGCCGGTGCCGCTGGAGGAGGTCGAATCCGTCGATTCCATCTGCACGCGGTTCAACACCGGCGCCATGAGCTACGGCTCGATCTCCGCTGAGGCGCACGAGACCATGGCCATCGCCATGAACAATCTCGGCGGTCGTTCCAACAGCGGCGAGGGCGGCGAGGACGCCGACCGGTTGTATGACCCCCAGCGGCGCTCCGCGGTCAAACAGGTGGCGTCGGGACGCTTCGGTGTCACCAGCGATTATCTGGTGAACGCCTCCGACATCCAGATCAAGATGGCTCAAGGCGCCAAACCTGGTGAGGGCGGCCAGCTTCCGGGTTACAAGGTGTATCCGAACATCGCCAAGACGCGGCATTCGACACCGGGGGTGGGGCTCATCTCCCCGCCACCGCACCACGACATCTACTCGATCGAGGATCTGGCCCAGCTGATCCACGACCTGAAGAACGCCAACTCCCAAGCCCGCATCCATGTCAAGCTGGTCAGCTCGGTGGGTGTGGGCACGGTGGCCACCGGTGTCTCCAAGGCCCATGCCGACGTCGTGCTGATCTCGGGCTACGACGGCGGTACCGGCGCGGCTCCGCTGACCTCGCTCAAGCATGCCGGCGCGCCCTGGGAGATCGGCCTGGCCGACACCCAGCAGACGTTGGTGCTCAACGGGTTACGTGACCGCATCACCGTGCAGTGCGACGGCGGTATGCGCACGGCACGGGACGTGATGGTGGCCATGTTGCTGGGCGCCGAGGAGTTCGGCTTCGCGACAGCGCCGCTGATCGTGTCGGGCTGCATCATGATGCGGGTGTGCCATCTCGACACCTGCCCGGTGGGAGTGGCCACCCAGAACCCCGAACTCCGGGCCCGGTTCAACGGCAAGCCGGAGTTCGTCGAGAACTTCTTCCGCTTCGTGGCGGAAGACATCCGTAAGTGTCTGGCCGAGCTCGGTTTCCGCAGCATCGACGAGGCAGTGGGGCATGCCGAGGTGCTCGACACCGACGCCGGTGTCGCGCACTGGAAGAGCAAGGGGCTGGATCTGAGTCCCATCTTCGCGGTGCCCACCGACTCCCACGGAGACGCGCTACCGCAGCGACGCCGGACCCGCGGCCAGGAGCACGGGTTGGAGTACGCGCTGGATCAGACGCTCGTCGCGCTGGCCGAGGGGGCGCTGGAGGACGCCCACAAGGTGGTGCTGGAGTTGCCGGTACGCAACGTCAACCGCACAGTGGGGACGTTGCTCGGGTCGGAAGTGACACGCCGGTACGGAGCGGCGGGCCTGCCGGCCGACACCATCACGGTCAAACTGTCGGGCTCGGCCGGGCAGTCGCTGGGTGCGTTCCTGCCGCCGGGCATCACCATCGATCTCGAGGGTGACGCCAATGACTATGTCGGCAAGGGTCTTTCCGGAGGCCGGATCGTGGTCCGGCCGCCCGCGGATGTGCTGTTCCTGCCGGAGGACAACGTGATCGCCGGCAACACGCTGATGTACGGCGCCACCTCCGGTGAGGTGTACCTGCGGGGCCGCGTCGGCGAACGGTTCGCCGCGCGGAACTCCGGTGCGCTGGCCGTCACCGAGGGCGTCGGCGACCATGCGTGTGAGTACATGACCGGCGGCCGGGTGGTCGTCCTCGGCGAAACCGGTCGCAACATCGCGGCCGGGATGTCCGGCGGTATCGCCTACGTGCTGGGGCTCAAACCGGCCAAGGTCAACACCGCCATGGTGGAGTTGCAGCGCATGGAACCCGAGGATCTGGTGTGGCTGCACGCGGTCATCGCCAAGCACGCCCAGTACACCGGCAGCACCGTCGCGACGTCGGTACTGGCCGATTGGCCAAGGCGCAGTGCACAATTCACCAAGATCATGCCCACCGACTACCAGCGGGTGCTGCAGGCGACCCGGATGGCCAAGGCCGAGGGGCGTGACGTCGATACTGCGATCATGGAGGCGACCCGTGGCTGACCCACAAGGATTTCTGCAGGTTGCGAGGGTCGAGGCCGGCAAGCGGCCCGTCGACGAACGGGTCGGTGACTGGCGCGAGGTCTACGAGGCGCAGAACCCGCATGAACGTGCCGGTGAGGTGAGCCAGCAGGCTCGTCGCTGCATGGACTGCGGCATTCCGTTCTGTCATTCCGGCACCGCCGGCTGTCCACTGGGCAACCTGATCCCTGAATGGAATGACCTGGTGCGACGCGGCCGCTGGGACGCGGCGTCCGATCGGCTGCACGCCACCAACAACTTCCCGGAGTTCACCGGACGGTTGTGCCCGGCGCCGTGCGAGTCGGCCTGCGTGTTGTCGATCTCGGAGCAGAACACCGGCGGCAGCGTGACGATCAAGCGGATCGAACAATCGATCGCCGACCAGGCCTGGATGGACGGCACGGTCGAACCGCAGCCGGCGGCCATCTCCACCGGTCGGTCCGTCGCCGTGGTCGGGTCCGGACCCGCGGGTCTGGCCGCCGCCCAACAGCTGACCCGCGCCGGGCACCACGTCACGGTCTACGAGCGCGATGACCGTCTCGGTGGCCTGCTGCGGTACGGCATCCCGGAGTACAAGCTCGAGAAGGGCACGCTCAACCAGCGGCTGGCTCAGATGCGCGCCGAAGGCACCCGATTCGTCACCGATTGTGAGGTCGGCGTCGACCTGTCGGTCGAGGAGTTACGGTCCAGGTTCGACGCGGTGGTGCTCGCCGTCGGGGCGTTGCGCGCCAGGGACAACGACGTCGAAGGTCGGCAGCTCAAGGGCGTCCACCTGGCGATGGAACATCTGGTGCCGGCCAACAAGGAGTGTGAGGGCGACGGTGCGTCGCCGATTTCGGCGGCAGGCAAGCACGTCGTGATCATCGGCGGCGGCGACACCGGAGCCGACTGCCTGGGCACCGCGCACCGGCAGGGAGCCGCGTCGGTGACCCAGCTCGACTACAACCCCGAGCCCCCGGAACAGCGCGACGAGGCACGCAGCCCATGGCCCAGTTGGCCGCTGGTGCTGCGGACCTCGCCTGCGCACGCCGAAGGCGGTTTACGTCGCTACGAGGTGGCGGTGCAACGGTTCATCGGCGACGACGACGGCAACCTGGCGGCCATGGAGATCGCTGAGGTGAGCGTCACCCGCGACGCCGACGGCCGACGCGTCATCACCCCGGTCGGAGAGTTGCTACGGGTGCCATGCGACCTGGCGTTGCTGGCCATCGGCTTCGACGGCGTCGAGCACATGGCGCTTCTCGACGAGCTCGATCTCGAGCTCAACCGTCGGGGCGCCCTGCCCTGCGGATCGGACTGGCAGACCACCGCGCCGGGGGTGTTCGTCTGCGGTGACGCCCACCGCGGCGCGTCGCTGGTGGTGTGGGCGATCGCCGAAGGTCGCTCGGCAGCACATGCGGTGGACGTGTTTCTCATGGGGGACTCCGATCTGCCGGAACCGGTCCGGCCCTCGGCGTTGCCGCTGGCCGTGGTCTAGCTCACACCGCAAACACTGCGTACGACGTCGGAAGGTGTCAGCGAAGTGACAGTTTCACGAACTCATCTGTATCGGTCGAGATGGCTCCGGACTGCGACTATGCTGAGTCGTCGTGACTAGACGCGGAAAGATCGTTTGTACTCTCGGACCAGCTGTCGGCACCGACGAACTCGTTCGCGAGCTGGTCGAGGCCGGGATGGACGTGGCTCGCCTGAACTTCAGCCACGGCGATCACAGCGACCACGAAGCCAACTACAAACGGGTCCGCAAGGCCTCCGACTCCACCGGCCGCGCCGTGGGCATCCTCGCCGATCTCCAGGGACCCAAGATCCGGCTCGGTCGGTTCTCCACCGGCGCCACCCTGTGGGCCACCGGTGAAACGGTGCGCATCACCGTCGAGGACTGCATGGGAACCCACGACCGGGTATCGACCACCTACAAGCAGCTCGCCCATGACGCGTCGCCCGGCGATCGGTTGCTGGTAGACGACGGCAACGTCGGCCTGACGGTCCTCGAGGTCGAAGGCGACGACGTGGTCTGCACGGTCACCGAGGGTGGCCGGGTCAGCAACAACAAGGGCCTCTCGCTGCCGGGCATGAACGTGTCCGTGCCTCCACTGTCGGAGAAGGACATCGCCGATCTGGAGTTCGCGCTGCGACTCGGCGTGGATATCGTCGCGCTGTCGTTCGTGCGGTCACCGGCGGATTACGAACTGGTCCACGAGGTGATGGACCGGGTGGGCCGACGCGTTCCCGTGGTCGCCAAGTTGGAGAAGCCCGAGGCGATCGACAACCTGGAAGCCATCGTGCTGGCGTTCGACGCCATCATGGTCGCCCGCGGTGATCTGGGCGTGGAGATGCCCCTCGAAGAGGTGCCGCTGGTTCAGAAGCGCGCCATCCAGATCGCGCGTGAGAACGCCAAGCCGGTCATCGTCGCCACCCAGATGCTCGAGTCGATGATCGACCATTCCCGGCCCACCCGCGCCGAAGCCTCCGACGTCGCCAACGCCGTGCTCGACGGCGCCGACGCGGTGATGCTCTCCGGTGAGACGTCGGTGGGTAAGTACCCGATGGAGGCGGTCCGGACGATGGCGCGCATCGTCTCGAGGGTGGAGGAGAACTCCACCGCGGCGCCGCCACTGACGCATGTGCCGCGCACCAAACGAGGCGTGATCTCCTACGCGGCCCGCGATATCGGCGAGCGCCTGGACGCCAAGGCGCTGGTGGCGTTCACCCAGTCCGGCGACACAGTCCGCCGGTTGGCTCGCCTGCACACCCCGCTGCCGCTGCTGGCGTTCACCGCGCTGCCCGAGGTGCGCAGCCAGCTGGCTCTGACCTGGGGTACCGAGACGTTCATCGTGCCGCACATCGATACGACGGACGGAATGATCCGCCAGGTCGACCAGTCGCTGCTCGAGCTCGGCCGGTACAAGCGTGGCGACCTGGTGGTCATCGTCGCCGGTGCTCCTCCGGGCACAGTAGGCTCGACCAACCTGATCCACGTACACCGGATCGGGGAGGACGACCACTAACCGCGACAAGTTCCAGGAGGTTCACGTGCCGGCGGGCTCTGACTTCGACGAGCTCCTGGCCGTGCTGGATCTTCGCGCCGCCGGGGAGAACACCTTCTTCGGCGGACACCCCAGCAAGAATCCTGTCCGGACCTTCGGCGGACAGATGATGGCGCAGGCCTTTGTCGCGGCTGGTCGCACCGTGGATCCGAAGCTGCCACCGAATGCGCTGTCGGTGCACTTCATCGCCGGCGGTGACCCGGAGAAGGACCTCGAATTCACCGTGGTCCGGCTGCGCGACGAGCGTCGGTTCGCCAACCGACGGGTCGACGTCACCCAGGACGGCCAGCTGTTGACGACGGCGTTCGTGTCGTTCCTGGCCGGTGGGCGCAGTCTCGAGCACGGGGTGGCGGCCCCGGACGTGCCGCCGCCACACGACCTGCCGAAGATCACCGATCTGCTGGTCGGGTACGAGGACGTGGTGCCGTTGTTCGTCCACGCGCTCAAGCCGATCGAGTGGCGCTACACCAATGACCCGGCGTGGGTGATGCGGGAGAAGGGCGACCGGCTCGAGCACAACCGTGTCTGGATGAAGACCGAGCGGCCGATGCCTGCCGATCCGGTGCTGCACCATGCAGCGCTGGTGTATTCGTCGGACACCACCGTGCTCGACTCGATCATCACCACACACGGACTGTCGTGGGGCTTCGATCGGATCTTCGCGGTCTCGATCAATCACTCCGTGTGGTTTCACCGCCCGGTGATCTTCGATGACTGGCTGCTGTACTCCACATCGTCGCCGGTGGCGTCGGATTCCCGCGCCCTGGGCACGGGACACTTCTTCGACCAGAGTGGCAACGTGGTCGCCACCGTGGTGCAAGAAGGCATCATCAAGCACTTCCCGGTCAAGAGCTGAGCTGAGCTTCTTTCTTTGGTTCGGGTAGTGCGCTACTCGTGGCGGGTTGGTCCCTGACCGGCACGATGGGCAGGACCCGATGCCTCGAAGGAGTCGACAATGACCACGGCCCAGGACACTTCGTTGAACCAGCGGACCGGTTATGACCCCGATTTCGTCGGGCCGCGCATCCAGGTGCCTGTCGGCGTCGATGCCGCCGATGCGGTCCTGGTGCACGGCTCACCGGTCATTCACTACACACGATTCTCGTTGGCGCTCAGCAAAAGTCGACGACTGTGCCGCTGGGTGGCGTGGAACATCGACGGAGCGACGCTGCCCGGTCCAGACGGTCCCGACACGATCGGGCGGGACGACCTCGAGTTCACCCTCGACGGCCGCATCGAGCCAGATCTGCAGATTGCGAACGACGTCTACAAGAACAATCGTCTGGACCGAGGACACGTCGCCCGCCGCGCCGACCTGCTCTGGGGCAGACGGGAAGAGGCCCTGATCGCCAACAGCGACTCGTTCTACTTCACCAACATCACTCCGCAGATGGACAACTTCAACCAGTCCGCCCTCAAGGGCATCTGGGGCCGTCTGGAGAACGCGTTGCTCACCCAGGTGGACGAGGAGAACTCGAAGGTCACCGTCATGGGTGGGCCGGTGCTCGCCGCGACAGATCCGCACTACCGAGACGTCCAGGTCCCCCTGGAATTCTGGAAGCTGTTCGTCTACCAGAAAGACAACGACATCAGGTCGCGCGCGTTCCTGGTCACACAGTCGTTGGAGGGCCTGAGAGAACGTGATCTGCTCGACGAATTCATCGTGGTGGAAAGGTCCGTTCAGGAGATCGCCGACAAAGCGGCAGTCGAGTTCGACCCTGCACTGCACACCCTCCAACGTCGGGGCCGAACGCGGACGCCAGAGCCTGCGCGTAGCAGGGTCATCGGCGACGAAAGTGACATCACCTGGTGACCGGTGGCCCCACGCGCCACAACGCCCCCGCGAAAGCAGCTGCGGGGGCGTTGTTTTGAGGTGGGTCAGCTGATGCCGACTACTTCCTGGGCGATGGTGGCACCGCGAGTCTGGGCCGCGGACACCACCCGCGCACGATTCTTGTGGGCTTCTTCCCACGCCAGGATGGTCCGAATGTCGGAGGTGTCGGTCAAGTCCTTGACGGCGGCCACCGCGTCGGCGACGGTGAGTTCGTCGTAGCCGGGGATCGGCAACTCGGCCGGTTCCAGTACGCCGGCACCATTGCGCACGGCATGCAGTGCGGCGGCGGCCCGGTCGACACCCTCTTCGCGGGTGACCTGCTCGGCGGCGGCCAGTGCCGCGTCCCGCGACGCGCTCAACGTCTTGGCGGCCACCTCGGTGACCCGGGTGCCCCGGCTCACCAGCTCGTCGAAGGCCGGCCCGGTGCTGCGCAGCGCCTCGATCGTCCGGTCGAGACCCTGAGTGGTCCAGTTGATCGGCAGGTTCACCGCCTTGACGGCAGCGCCGGTGGCGGCCTGCAGAGGAGTGCGACGCAATGCGGCCGGACCTCCCAGGGCGTCCTCGGCCAGGACGGTGGTGAGCCATTCCACGGTAGCGGTGTGGGCGGTGATGAGCCTGGTGGCGAGATTCTGGAGGTCAGTGTTCTTCGCGGTCACGGCCAGTGCCTTGAGGTAGCGAGAGCGGTCGACGAGCTGATCCTCGAGTGCGAGATCTCCGAGTAGGGCTTCGCCGAACGGCTGGGCCTGCTCGGTGAGCGCTTTGACCGCGGCGGCGGCCCGGCCCAGGAAGGGGCCGACCAGATCGGGATAGCCACCCAGATCGCGGATGGCGTTCTCGATCGCTTCGGCACGGGCCCTGCCGTTGGACGCGTTCTGTTGGAGTTCACGCTGCACGGCGACCGTGCGCGCCTGGGCGACCCGGGTATCCGCGACTTGAATTTCAGTGTTGGTCAACTGAAGCAAGGTCCGAAGCTGTGCGAGCAGTTTGGATTTGTCGGTGGTAGACACGGTGCTAACCCCTTTCGAGTTGTCGACGTCTGTCGATGCTGAATACACGGATAGCCACGAAATCGCTGTTTATGTCCGTGTGACGGAGGTGTGACCGATGCCTCAGCACGAAAAGTATTGGCGCCGCGCGCTTCCTGCTGCCCGCTCAATCGATGATGGTCACATCGATGTGTTCGTAGCGGCTCGGTGGGTCAGGACTCGGAGTTCCCGCTGTCGGTGCACTGACCGTGGTGTGGAGCAACGACAACAGGGCGGCGCTATGGTCGGCGACCACGGCAATCAGCGGGTGATGCTCACCGGAGGCCACTGCCGCGATGGCGCAGAACGGACACCAGACCTGCTGGCATCGGCCCGGTTCGCCGTCTGCGGACGGTATCGCCTTGGCGGCTTGGATCAGCGGGTCGAGCATCGCCAGGATCTTCGCCGCGAGCTGTTGTAACTCGGGGCCGACATCCGGGTGTTCGACGCTCAAGGTACCCGGCGCGACGAGATGAATCCTTGGCTGACGTCGCGTCGAAGAAGATCGAGCATCGAACGTTTCCGCAGCGGCGGACTCTCGGCATAGGCCTCGTGCGCCACGCCGTCCAGCAGGTCGGCCAATGCCTCCGTCGAGCTCATCGTCGGTTTCCAGCCGAGCTCGTCGCGGGCGCGTGCGCAATCCAGCAGCGGCACGCTGAAAGCCAGGTCGAGCCAGCCGCGGTCGATGTGCTGCAGCCGCGCGCGCCAGCTCAGATCCACGAGCTTCCCGAGGACGCCGGACGGAACGTGAACCGGCCATGCGCTGAGCGCGGCGGCGACGTCGTCCCGACCGACGGGCGGTTCGGCGGCGAGATTGAATGCCCCGGTGGCGCGCTGATCGAGCACGCGGGTGATCGCGTCGGCCACGTCGTCGGCGTGAATCAGCGGGATGCACAGACCTTTGTCGAGCGGGAGCACCGGCAACCACGAAACTGCTTGCATCGGAACATAACCTGGTAGGCCGTAGCGCATCAGTCCGCTGGCCGCTGCGCGTTGGAGGATGAATCCAGGACGCATTCTGGCGATCGAGATCGCCGAACTCCCCAACCGTCCTTCGTACTCGTCGAGGAGCGCTTCCGCCGACGATTTGTCCCGGCTGTAGGGCGAGGTGCTGATCCCCGTCGTCGGCCACGATTCGTCGACGCGTTTGCCGTAGCTGCCCGGGGCGTACGTCCCCACCGAAGACATGTGCACCAACTGTCCGACGCCGACCGTGTGCGCGGCCTGCAGCACCGCAGAGGTGCCGCCGACACCGAGCCGGGTCAGGTAGTCGGTGTCGCGGGTGGGCTGGAATCCCCACGCGAGATGAACGACGGCGTCGGCGCCCTCGAAGATCCCACGGAGATCGGCGATGGCGTCGACGTCGGTGAGGTCCACCGGGCGCCAGTCCACCCGCTGATATACCCCACGGGCTGCCGGCGGGCGACGCACCACACCCACCACGTCGTGCTCTGCGGTGAGGGCGCGCAGAACGGCGGTGCCGACATTCCCACTCGCTCCGGTGATGACGATGCGCATAGTGATGCCTCCCGGCGGTTGCAGTGGACCGGACGGGTGTGCCCGCTGCTGCCCGCTTCAAACTGAGGCTGATCACCGACACGAATCACAGGACGCTCGGAAACTGCATGGGATTTCCGCGTTTGGACGGCCAGTCTGGGGGAACAACTGCCAAGCGACGCTTCCAGCAGGTGGAGCCCGTGGTCGTGACCACACCGGTCGGTCTCAGAGGCGCCGGCGGCTCAACACCGAACGACTGGCCCACTTTTCCGGATCGCCCCAGACCAATGTGGTCAGGCGCCTCCGCGTGCAGAGAATCTCAAGGAGAAACATGTACTTACATACCGAACAACTCATCAACGATATCGCTGTCGATGAGCCGGATCCCGCTGCGGCCAACGCACTTCAGGAAGGGCTCGGCGGCCAGTTCGGCGAAATGCGCACCATGATGCAGTATCTGTTCCAGAGCATGAACTTCCGCGGAGACCCCAACTCCAAGCCGTACAAGGATCTGCTCCAGGGTGTCGGAACCGAAGAGATCAGCCATGTGGAGCTCATCGGCACCACCATCTCGCGTCTGCTCGACGGCTCGCCCGAGTACAAGGGCAAGAAGACCGATCCGGTCGATGAGCCCGGTGCCAAAGGTACGACGCCGCTGAAGATCGCGTTGGACACCAGCAACATTCACCATTACCTGGTGGGTGCCCAGGGCGCGCTGCCGGTGGATGCGGCCGGAAACCCCTGGTCGGGTTCCTACGTCTACAACAGCGGAAATCTTGTCCTCGATCTGCTGTACAACCTCATGTTGGAGTCCACTGGGCGGCTGCAGAAGTGCCGGATCTACGAAATGACGGCCAACAAAGCAGCCCGCTCCACCATTGCCTATCTGATCGTGCGCGATCAGGCGCATGAGAATGCATTCGCGAAGGCTCTGGAAAGCCTTGGGGTGAACTGGGGTTCGGTGTTGCCGATCCCCAAGACCAATGCCGAACAGTTCCCCGAAGTCAAGAAGCTCCTCGATCTGGGTCTGCAGAGCATTCAGTACACCTTCAGTGCTGATGACAAGAGCCAGGCGGCCAAGCTGTACCGCGGTGCGTCACCGTCGAATGACGGCACCGAACTCAGCACGGCGATCATGCCGGAAGGCGTCCCGATCACGATCGCACCCGAGCGGCGTGAAGAGTTCTCACCCGGTTTGGACAAGGATCTGCTGGCCCTGATTCAGGCAACAGCCGAGGTGGAGATCGCGGCCGCCGAAGCCAGCGCCAAGTAGCAGCCCATCATGCGAGAAGGCCCGCCCCGGAGTCACTTCGGGGCGGGCCTTTCTCGCTCGTGTCGACCATCGGCAGAGTCCGGAATTCCCCGGTGTTTGGCCGGCTCCGCGGTGGGTAGCTCGCCTGTGAGGTTCGACGCCATGAGTCGACGTAGGAGGGAACGTGATGACAGAGCGCCCGAGTGAGATCAACAGCCCGCTGACGGTCAAGCGCGACACCAAGGCCAGTCGGCACGAGGTGTGGGCGGTGTTGGCCGACGGCTGGACATACTCGCAGTGGGTGGTGGGCAACAGTCGCATGCGTGCCGTCGACGCGAACTGGCCCGAAGTCGGCAGCACGATCAGGCATTCGATCGGTGTCTGGCCGCTGTTGCTCGACGATCTGACCGTCGTTCAACAGTGTCAGCCGCTTGAAGAGCTGGTGCTCCTGGCCAAGGGTAGACCGTTCGGAAAAGCGCGAATCACGTTGCGGCTGTACGACACCGATGGCGGTGGCTGTCGTATCGAGATGGCTGAGGTCCCGGTCGGCGTGCCCATGGGCTGGGTGCCGGATCGGTTGTCGCTCGCCGCGGCCATTCCCCGCAATCGGGAATGCACCTGGCGGCTGGCAGCCCTGGCCGAGCGTCGTCGCCCGGAGGACCAGGCGTAAAGCGCGCGTCAGTTGGTCTGGGGGCGGTCTGGCAGCGCCAGCACGTGGATGGTGCGCAGCGTCTGCCAGTACTGCGCCGCCAGGGACCCGGTGGTGTACGGAATGCCGAATTTCTCGCACACGGCCCGCACCTGAACGGCGATTTCGGCGTAGCGATTACTGGGCAGGTCCGGGAACAGGTGGTGTTCGATCTGGTAGCACAGGTTGCCGCTGGCGAAGGCGAGCAAGGGACCGGCCTTGAAGTTCGCGGTGCCCAGCATCTGGCGCAGGTACCACTCCGGTTTGCTCTCCGTTTCCAGCGCGGTGGCGGTGAACTTCTCCGCTCCGTCGGGAAAGTGCCCGCAGAAGATCACGACATACGCCCACAGATTGCGCAGGACGTTGGCAACCAGGTTCGCACCCAGGGTCCGTCGCCACCGAGACCGGCTCAGTAACGGAAAGAACAGGTAATCCTTCGAAATCTGACGGAGCACCTTCTTGGCCACCGCACGTGACTGCATGCTTTTCTGGACAGCGTTGTCAGCGCGTTCGTGAGCGGCGTGGATTCCGTGCAGCGCGATGCCCCATTCGAAACCGATCGCCAATCCGAGGTTCCGCAGCGGCTGCATCAAATGCTTCGGCTGCCAAGGCTGATCTCGTGTCATTCGCATGATGCCGAAACCCAGGTCGTCATCCATATCGAGCACATTGGTGTAGACGTGGTGGCGGAAATTGTGGGAATAGCGCCATTGCGACGACAACCCGGCCATATCCCATTCCCACGCATTTGAATGGATTTCGGGATCGTTCATCCAGTCCCACTGACCATGGCCCACGTTGTGGCTTATTTCCATGTTCTCGACGCTCTTGGCGAAGGCCAGCACAGCAGCGCCCGCCAGCCACCCTCGTCGCGAGCGACTGGCGGCGATGAGCAGCCGCGCGCCGATTTCCGTGACCCGCTGAAACGCGATGGTCCGACGGATGTAGTTCGCGTCGCGCTCGCCGCGCGATTCTTCGATGTCGCGACGGATGGTGTCCAGTTCGGCGCCCAGCACCTCCATGTCGGTGGAGGTCAAGTGGGCGTACTGCGCAACGTCGGAGATAGCCATGAAATGTCCTTGGCTCGATCGGGCAGTCGGCATCGCCGCTGGCCAGTTGAGATTGGCAGACAGTTCCGCGCTGCTTGGAAACCTGAGGCCTACGCGCAGTCTGGTGAAGCACATGCTCTGGATCGTCGTGAAGAGGCGACTGCCGTTGGGTCCTGCTGATCAGGATACCCCCGAGATGGCGCGTGATGCGGGCTCAACCCAGGAGCCTCACTTCGGCCTCGGTCCGAGCTCGTCACGCTGTTCTCTTCTCCGACGTGTCCCGTTCACCGTCGAAACGAAAGCAGCTGCCGGGTGCGGCCAATCTTGCTGAGCGACGGCCTTTCTGAGGAAACGAGGAAATTCCTGTCCGCCCGGTGCAGGCCGCGAACCGACTTACGTTCGCCGTGATATCCGCGTTCAAACGTGGGCAACCACACAGTGGGAGACGCGTGTCTGGGTCACCCTCGCGTACTCGGCTGATCAGCGTCCGTCGATGTCGTTGGTGTCGATGATCTTCTGCGCGACGTCGAGCAGCTTGGTGTTGGACTCCTGGGACAAGCGGTTGATCAGTTCGAATGCCCGGATTGCGTCGACACGGAAGCGTTCCATGACAATGCCCTTTGCCTGACCGATGATGTCGCGCGACGCGAGCGCGCTGCGGAATTGGTCGGTGCGACGAAATACGCTCCAGGCCAACGCAATATGCGTGGCGTAAATAGCGCCCAGTTCGATCGATTCGGTGTCGAAGGCTCCCGCGTGTTCGGAATAGAAGTTGAGAGCACCCGTCATGTCGTTGTCGACAAAGACCTCGAATGCCAGCACCGAACGGACCGGGGTTTCGGCGAGCGCGTCACGCCGGTAATGCGGCCACCGCTTTTCTTTGCCCAGGTCGTCGATCACCACGGTGTGATGGCGCCAGGCAGCCGACGCACACGGACCCTCCTGGTGGCGCTGCTGAATCTCGTCGAGCAGCGTCGCGTAGCGATTGGTGGCCGCGGCCGTACTGATCCCGGCGGTGCGGCTGACCTCGGTCATCCCCGCGTACTGGGCGCCCGGAATGCTCAGAGCTGCGCGTTCGACGAGTTCTCCCAAACCCACGTGCAGCCCGGAACGGCCCCGCTGCAGATCGCCGATCAGCGCGGTGAGTCGCACGACGACATCGCTGTGGCGGACATTCTGCATGTCGATATTCTCCGACTCGACTACGGACTGGTGATTACGTTACCGGCAGCGCACGCCGTCAGCGCGATCCTCTGGAAAGGAAATCGACCTTTATCTGCCCGTCGGCTGGGTCGCCCCCATGGTGACGCCATAATGGCCAAGCGCAACGGTTCACCCGCAGAGGGCGCACAATGGGAGCCGGTGCGAAGTGGCCTGGTGAACACCGCTGCATCACCTTTTCGTACATGCAGCCGGTTCCTCTCGCAGTTAGGTGACGATGTACGCGTTCGAAGACAAGCTGCTTGCCGCGATCGGCGAACAGCGGGGTGCCGAGGCCGCCGATCGACTGTGCGAGGCCTGTGTGGGGCTGCTGGGTATCGATGCCGCGGCGGTGTCACTGGTGTTCGACGGCGCCAACGTGGCGACATTGGGAGTCAGCGGCCCGGCCGCGCGAACCTACGATGAGATGCAGTTCACCTACGGTGAAGGGCCGTGTCTGGACGCGGTCGCCTATCGGGCTCCGGTGGTCGTGACGGATCTTGCGGACCCCCGTGAAACGCGCTGGCCGGCGTACCGCTCGGCCATGCTGGCTCGTGAGATCCGCGGTGTGTACGCCATGCCGATCGCGGTGGCCGGCGAATATGTCGGGGCACTGGACATGTTCCAGGTCGAACCCACGTTGTTCACCGCCGATCAGCTCGCCGGCATGGTGGTCGCCGCTGAGATGGCGCAGATGCCGATGCTGGACCTGCTCGATCAGAAATTGCACGAAGCGGCAGTGCAGCCGGGCAGCGACGCCTGGAACGACATCAATACGCTCACCCGCGCGGAGGTGAGTCAGGCAACTGGCATGGTGATGGCACAGCTGGGTATCGGGGCGCCCGCGGCTCTGGTGCGGTTACGGGCGCACGCCTACGCCACCGGCCGCAGCGCCACCGAAATTGCCCGGGACATCATCGAGCGCCGCCTGCGATTGGAATCCGACTGATGCGCATCCACCCCGTGACCACCCGTCGCACAGCGACCAGCACAGAAAGGACTGCTCGATGACCGATACGCCTCGGGAGACCCGCGTCCTGGGTGCGGTGGTGTCACTGGTGGACAGCCTGCTCGACGACTTCGATGTCGTCGAACTGCTCACCGATCTCACCACCCGGTGCACACAACTGCTCGAGGTCGACGCCGCCGGCTTACTGCTCGCCGACCCGCGCGGGCGCCTGCATCTGATAGCGGCGACCTCCGAGAAGTCTCGCGAATTGGAGCTGTTCCAACTGCAGGCCGACGAGGGCCCGTGTCTGGACTGCTATTCGACCGGACAGCCGGTATCGGTGGCGGACCTCGCGCTCGAGCAACGGCGGTGGCCGCAGTTCGTGCTGGCATCCACGGACGCCGGCTTCGCCTCGGTGCACGCCGTTCCCATGCGTGCCGCCGGCACTGTTCTCGGTGCGCTGGGGTTGTTCGGCACCAAGACCGGCAACCTCGCCGATGCCGATCTGCTGGTAGCTCAGACTCTGGCCCACGTCGCCTGCGTGGCGATCTTGCAGGAAGTTCCGCCCACACCGGCGACCGTGTTGCCTCAGCTGCGAACCGCGCTCAGTAGCCGGATCGTGGTGGAGCAGGCCAAGGGATATCTGCGTGAACATTTCGACGTCACCGTGGAGGAGGCGTTCGGGCTGCTGCGTCAGCACGCGCGCACCCAGGGTGACCATCTCACCGAGGTCTGCCGCCGGTTGATCAAAGAGCCTTCGGCTCGCCGCAGCATCCTGGCTGCCATCGGCAGCTCGATTCGGCCGTCCTCCTGACTACTGGCGGGAAATGGTGGTCAGCACCGGCCGCAGGCGTGCCGGTGCGATCTCGACGAGTGCCCTGAGGTCGTCGATCAGCGTGGTAGCCCAGTCGATGAGGCCGTCGACGTCGACGGAGTACGGAACCGGATGGCTCGCCCCGCGCAGGTGATCAGACCCGCGGCGAAGCAGTGTCACGGCGCCGTCGCGGTTGCCGCGCTGTAGATGGGTGATGCCGACGGCGAGCTGGGCCAAGCCTTGCCACAGTGGCCTTTCCTCGGCCGGACCGTTCTTCCAGGCGGCCTCCAGCACCTCGTGGGCGTTGAAGGCCAGGCCCCGGTTCAACAGTTCCTGGGCGTAGACAAGGGAATCTGTAGGCGGCAACTCGAGATCATCGGGGATGCGGGGCACGCCTTCGGTGCCCGGTGGGAGGGGGCGACCGAGGGCGTCACGGGGCCGGGTGTTGCGGGGCCGGCCCGTCTCGTCGCGATCGCGTTCGGCCATCTGCCCATCATGGGTGGCGTCGCGATCGGTGGTTCCACGGGGTCCTTGGGACCTGGACGCGCAAAACCCTTGGCAAAGGGATAATCAGCACATGCGATGTGCAAGTGATCTCCACTGAATTTCAGTCGTCCCCGCCGCCGACTCGCGTCACGATTGTCGGGGGAGGCTTCAGTGGTGCGCTCACTGCTGCCAATATCGCCAGGCTCAGTGACATCCCCGTGCATGTCACGGTGATCAACAAGCAGGAGCCTGTCGGCCGGGGCGCCGCGTACGCGCAGCGCCGTCCGGAGTATCTGCTGAACGTTGCGGCCCGCAACATGTCCGCCTTCCCCGATGTGCCGGACCATTTCTTGCAGTGGTTACGCACGCGTCCGGAATTCGACACGGTGTCGGACACCGAACTGCGGGAGCGCTACATCTCCCGACAGACCTACGGTGAATACCTGTCCGCGATCGTTCAGCAGCATCTGGTCGGCCCGGCACAGTCGACCCCGGTCACCACCGAGTTCATCATCGGCGAGGTGGTGGACATCGAACGGTGGGGGGCCGGCGGGCTGGTGCGCCTCTCCGACGGATCGACAGTGGAGGCCGATCGTGTTGTCCTGGCCACCGGCAATGAACCTCCGGCGCCACTACCCGGCGCAGAGGCCTTGTCGGATCATCCGGCGTGGGTCGGCAATCCCTGGCAGGCCTGGGAGCGACGGCTACCGGTCGTGGACGACGCCAACCTCGTCATCCTCGGCACCGGCCTGACGGCGGTCGACGTGATCGTCACGCTGCGGATCCTCGAATGGCGGGGGAGCATCCATGCAGTTTCCCGCCACGGCTGGTTCCCGCACGCGCATTTCCGTGGCGTCGAGTACGCGGACTTTCCGCCTGCCGACGTCGATCTGGCGGCGTTGGGACTCGACGGTCTGTTGGCACTCATCCAGGAGCATTGCGCGATCCTGCACGAACACAATGTCAACCCGGCGATCATTGTCGACAAGCTACGGCCCTACACACAGCGGATCTGGAGCAGCTTCAGTGACGACGAACGACTGGAGTTCGCGAAACACCATGCGGCGCACTGGAATGTGTACCGGCACCGGATAGCTCCAGAGATTCACTCGCAGGTCACCAACGCACAGCTCGCCGGGCAGTTGCACGTGCACTCCGGCAATATCGTGGGACTCGAGGCGAAGGCCGACCAGATACTGGTTCACCTCGAGGACGGCGGACCGCTGGTCGGCGATCTCGTGCTCAATGCCACGGGGCCCTCCACCAGATTCACCGGCACCCGGTCAACTCTGCTGCAGAACTTGTTGCGCCGCGGCGTGGTGTCCCCGGACAGCATCGACATGGGTGTGCGCGTTGACCACGACCACACAGCGTTGACCGAGGACGGGGAACGGGTGCCGTGGATTCTTGCCCTGGGCCCGCTGCTCCGGGGCACCTACTGGGAGACCGTTGCGGTGCCCGAGTTGCGCGGACAAGCCCGTCGCGTGGCAGAGACCGTGCTCGACCGGGTGCGCACCGAAGAGGAAGAACTCGCGCTGTTGGAGCACATGGTCTGACGGTGTCAGACTGCGCCGCCCCGGTCCGCCGACCAGATTCCTGCGGGCGCGCACGGCAGGCCCACATCCTTCAGGGTGAGGATGCCGGGAGGAGCGGCAGCGACGTTGACGGCCGCGCTGACCGCAGGCATGGCGGTCATGGTGTCCCACTCGTGGTTGCCCCAGTGCTCGGGCGGAATGAAGCGGATGCGGGTCTGGATCTCGGGTTCGCCGGCGATGACGACGTGGTAGTGGTCGTCGTCGAACTCCCAGTCGCCGTTGAGCTGCTTCGTGAGGTACCAGGCAACGTTCGATTGCACGACGGCCGTGCCGTTGACGCGGCCGTTCCACCCCGCGCGGATCGCGGCGATGGTGTCCTTCTCGATGAGGAGCCAGCCGAGATCGACGTCCTCCGAAGCGGTTTGGTGCTCGATGAAGAACTCCATGTCGTCGAGCTCGTAGTGCAGTGCCACCGCCATGCGCTGGACGGAATCGCGGAACGTGCTCAGCCACAGTTTCGCCATCTCGAGCACCTCCGGTGTTGCCTCGGGTAGCGAAAAGCCCAGCGCCTGCCAGGTCTCGGCTGATTCGTAGACCGAGACGTCGGCGGATTCGAAGATGGCCACCTGCTGGACGTCGCGGCAGATGGCGGTCATGGCTGTCACCATCGTGTTGATCCACCCCGGGTTGATCCCCGTGATGTACAGCGAACTGCCGCCGCGCTCGCAGGCGGCGGCAAGGCGTTCCTGAGTCTCGCCCTGGATGCCCCCGACATTGAGAAAGAGGTTGGTGCTGATGACGTCGAGCCCGCTCTCGAGTAGGCGGACGGCGTGGTCGAGATCAGCCATGAACGGGTTGTAGAACACGGTGTCGGCCTTCAACGCGATGAGCGCGTCGATATCGGTGGTGGCGAGCACCCCGGTGTCCGCCCTGCCGCACAGCGGGCCGGCGTCGCTGCCGGCCTTGTCTGCTGAATATGCGTACACCCCAACCAGTTCGAGCCTGGGGTCGTCCAGAATGCCGCGCAGGCTCAGCTTTCCGACCTTGCCGGTGGTCCATTGGATGACGCGCAGTTTGTTCATCGGGTCCTTCTCACGTCACTGTGGTGGTCCGAGCCGGAGAATGACATTCTCATTGGCGAACAATAAGACAACCGCATTGACGAGGGAAGGGCCGGGTTGGCCGACTCACCGCGGGCGCGGTGGAACCGACCGCGGCCAATACCCGAGTACGGGCGCAGCGGTGCCGGTATTGGGCCGCAGGGAATTGAGGAGCAATTTCAGTGGCGGCCAGCCCGACCGGCCGCGGCGTGTGACAGCGTAGGCCGTCATGACCACCTCCGGATCGGTCAACGCCAGTACCTTCAGTCCTTCGAGGGTGGGCCGGTGCAGTGGCAGCAGGCCGACGCCGTAACCCGCCAGCACCAGCTCTTCGACCAGGTCGAGGCTGTCGATCTGATGTGCGATGCGGGGTCGGAAACCCGCGAGGGAGGCCAGGGTACGCACCGCGTCCTCGTCAGCGGTGTTGCGGGAGTTCACAATCCAGGTGTCGGCGGCGTGGGTGCTCAGATCGGCGGTGTCGGGGCCCTCGGCAGGCACGGCCAGACCCCACGGAGTTGTCCACAGGGGCAGCGCTTCCAGTACCGCATCCGGGGCGGCCGGCGCGAGGTTGTAGTCGTAGGTCAAGGCCACATCGAGTTCATCGTCCACCAGTAGCCGGAAAGCCTCGCTGGGTTCGAACTCGCTGACGATCACCTTGACCTTGGGGTCGGTTCGGGCGAGGTCTTTGAGAACCGGCAGCAGCGAGACCCGGATCCCGGTCGCAAACCCGCCCACCCGCACCGTGCCTGCCGGTGCGGCCTGCGGATCGAGGTCGAGCCTGGCGGCTTCGAGGGCAGCCAGGATGGTGACGGCATGATCGGCCAGGCGCCGGCCCGCGGGGGTGAGCCGGACCCGGCGGCCGTCGGGTTCGATGAGTGCCGCACCCGCCTCTCTGGTCAGTGCGGCCAGCTGCTGCGACACCGTCGACGTCGTCAGGTGGTGGGTATCGGCGACCGCCCGCATCGAGCCCAGGCGCGACAACGCCAGCAACAGTTCGAGTCGACGCGGGTCCACCGGCGCAATTGTTCATGAAAGATGATCGGTATGTCCATGATTATCACGTGGACATGAACGGTGGCCGCCGTCTTCAATGTGTTCATGGCCCAGAACTCGGCGCGCAGCGGCGCACTCATGGCGATGGTGTCGATGCTGTGTGTCCAGCTGGGTCTGGCCGTCTCGGTCTCGCTGATCGACCGGGTGGGAGCAGAAGGTGCGGCCTGGCTGCGGCTCGCCTGGGCCGGTGTGTTGATGCTGCTGATCGTGCGCCCGCGGCGGTCGGCGTTCACCCCACGGTCGTTCACGTACTGCGTTCTGCTCGGCATCGTGACGGCCCTGGTGACGCTGCTGTTCATGGCGGCCATCGAGCGCATCCCGCTGGGCACGGCCAGTGCGCTGGAGTTCCTCGGACCGCTCGGCGTCGCGGTGGCGACCGCCGGGGCCGGCCGGAGAATGGTCTGGCCTGCGTTGGCTGCAGTCGGGGTGGTTCTGCTGACGGAGCCCTGGTCCGGCCACGTCGATCTGGTCGGGGTGCTGTTCGCGCTGGCCTCCGCTTTGTGTTGGGCCGGCTACATCCTGCTCACCCAGCGGGTCGGCGATGACGTCGCCGGCGTCAACGGGCTGGCGGTGTCGATGCCCACCGCAGGCCTGGTCGCGACCCTCGTCGCGGGACCGATGGCGTTCGACCGGATCACCCCGGACCTCATCCTGATCGGACTCGGCCTCGCCGTGCTGTTGCCCGTCGTCCCGTTCACGCTGGAGTTCTTCGCGCTGCGCCGGCTGACCACGTCGGCATTCGGCACGCTGATGAGCCTGGAGCCGGCATTCGCGCTCATCATCGGTCTGGTGATCCTGCACCAGGTACCCGGACCGGCTGCGGTGGTCGGGATCGGCTTCGTCGTCGCCGCGGGCATCGGCGCGGCGCGCGCAGGCACGCGGACACCCTCCAATCCTGCTGAGCCAGTGCACATCACTTGAGGGTCGGAACACGGCAGCATACGGTCGCCAGATGGCTGCCGACGCTCCGACGATTCTCGCGACCAGTGGCGGCATCGGTGGCGGCCGCCGGACCAGACTCGCCTTCACGGCACTGACGGACTTCGCGGTGGAACTCTCCGGAGTGACGGGCCGCGCGCCGCGGCTGTGTCTGTTGGCCACCGCGATGGGTGATGACAAGGCGGTGCTGCGCCACCTGACGGAGGCCGCACAAGAGCGGGGGTTCATGGCCTCGCATGTGTCGCTGTTCCCCATGCCCAACGTCGACGACATCACCGCGCATCTTCTCGACCAGGATGTGGTCTGGGTGTTCGGCGGCAGTGTCGCGGGCCTGCTGGCGATGTGGCGGTTGCACGGAGTCGACGCCGCCCTGCGCACCGCGTGGCAGGCGGGTGTGGTGCTCACCGGTATTTCGGCCGGTTCCCTCTGTTGGCACGCGGGCGGAACGACGGACTCCTTCGGTCCGGAGCTGCGGCCGGTGACCGACGGTCTCGGCTTCGTGCCGTATTCCAATGGTGTGCACTACGACTCAGAGGAGCAACGCCGGCCGCTGCTGCACCGCCTCGTCGGCGAAGCGGCGCTGCCCGCAGCGTATGCCACCGACGATGGCGCCGGCGTGCTGTACCGGGGCACGGAATTCGTCGAGGCGATCGCCGAGAAAGACCGCGCAGGGGCCTATTTCGTCGAATCGATCGACGGCATGGCGGTGGAGACGCGGCTCGACACCCGACGGCTGTAGCCGCTACTGCGGCGACGTCTCGTCGATGGGATCCGCAGCGCGATGGCCGTCGAAACTCACATCCACTCGCTGAAAGCCTTTTGCCTGCTGCGCTTTGGCTTGGCTCTCGTAGGTCTTGCGGTCGGCGTCGGTCAGTTCGACATCGTCGGTGAACGGCGTGAGTAACGCCCGCGGGTGCAGGCGGTCAACCCGCACCACATTGATCTCCGCGCAGATCAGCAGACTCGTCGACACCAAATACAGGAACGCGATGAGGCCGAGTACCACGGCGAACACGCTGTTGGTGACACTGGCCGAGGCCACCACGCGGGCGACGTAGCTGGCGCCGAACCATTGGAGCAGTTGCCACACCGCGGCGGCGGTCAGCGCGCCCGGCAGCACCTCTCGATAGGTGAGGGGTCGGGTGGTGGTCACCCGGAAAGCCACCACGCACACCGTGGTGTTGAGAGCCAGGGCGCCCACCACGACGCCGACCGTGCCGAACGCTCCGAGGCTGACGCTGCGACCGATCGCCACCAGTATGGTGGTGGCGATCAACGCCGAACCCAGCAGCAGCAGGAGCAACAAGCTGCGCAGCCGCGACCGGAACGGATCCGGGCGAATGGCGCGGGGAACCGCCCAGATGGTCTCCATCGCGTTCTGCAGTGCCTGCCCGACCCCGAGCCCGCCGTACAGCGCGCCCGCGATGCCGATCACGACGCCGGTGGTGCCGCCGCTCAACGCGCTCGGCTCGCTGAGCTGATCGCCGATGAGTGGAAACTGGGCCAGCGCCGAGTCGTAGATATCCGCGCGCCATTCGGGACGGTCCCGCAGCACGACGCCCAAGAATGTCGTCAGCAGCAACAGCAGCGGAAACAGTGACACAAACGCGTAGTAGGCGATCAGTGCGGCCAGATACCCGGCCTGGTCGTCGACGTACTTGTAGACAACGGCGATCGCGAAGCCTGCCGTACGGCTGCGCTGCTGCAACCGGTCCAGCCAACCCAGCATTCCGACCTCCCTGGCCCCGTCTTGGGCCGGGGGGTACCCGGTCGGGCGACGATTCCACCAATTAGGTACCACTCCGGCCGGCCGAGCGCAGGTTCAGCGTGGTGGTGTGGGTGGCGCGCTCCGCGTTCTGATCACCGGCTGCGGTGTGGCCGGGCCTGCGCCGGGGTACTGGCTGACCCGCGTCGGCCACCGGGTCACCCTCGTGGAGCGCGATGCCGACCTCGTGTCGGCGGGCACGCGGTCGATGTCCGCCGCGCGGCTCTCGAGGTCATCGAACAGATGGGCCAGGTGGTCATGCCCAGCTGGTGGGACGGGCGGGGTCATCCCCATTCGTGGTTCATGGCGCGTGAATCGACTGTGGCATAAGATGATTCGTCGTCACGGATCCGGCCGCGTGTAAGGGCGATCAAGACGGTCGCCAGCGCAGCCGTCACCGCCCCTGCCGCAAAAATCGTCACATAGGCGCTTTCGGGCGGTTGACCGGTCCGCGCCGTCGCGTGGCCGAGCAGCACGGCCACGATCGCCGCGGCAACCGCACTGCCCACGGTGCGGGCAATCGCGTTGAGCCCGGTCGCGATTCCGGTCTCGTCATGATCGGCTTCGCTGACCACCAACGCCGGCAGTGCACCGTAGGCGAGGCTGATGTAGGCGTTGGCGAAAATGCCCGCCACGATCACCTGCCAGGCTTGAGAGTGAGCCACGGCCAGACACACGAAACCCACGATGCCGGTCAGAGTGCCGCAGATCAACACCGCTCGCGCGCCGAACCGGTCGATGAACCTGCCGCTGACCATCGCGGTCACCAACCCAGCGACAGCGCCCGGCAACAGGAAGACGATGCTGGAATACAGCACGCTCGCCGAGAAGCCGTACCCGGCGATGTCGCGTGGCGCCTGCACAAACGCCGTCAGCCCCAGAAAACTGAAATACAACCCCATGCCGACGAAGACCGTTGCCAGGTTGGTGAGCAACATCGCTCTGCGCGTCAACAGCGAAATGGACACCAACGGATAGGTGCGACCACGCTCCCAGAACCACCACAACGCGAGAACCACTGCGCTGGTGACCGCGGTGCCGATGGTTGCCGGCGAGCCCCAGCCCCAGCTGTTGCCCTGGGTGATCGTCAGCAGCAATGTGCTCAAGCCGGCGGCCAGTCCCACCGCGCCCAGCCAGTCGATCGAGCCCTCGCCGCGACGTCGACGCGAGGGAATCACACAGATCACCACCACGATGACGAACAGCGTGAATCCGGTGGTCAGCCAGAACACCCGGTGGTAGTTCGCCTCGCCGGTGACGAGTAGACCGGTGGCAACCAAGCCCATCCCGCCGCCGAAACCCAGTATCGCGGACAACACCGCCAAGGCTCGGACCACCTGTGCTTCCACCAGCTCCTCGCGCAGGACAGCCACGCAGATGGGGTACAGCGAATACGACACCCCCTGCAGTGCGCGCGCGGCGATCAGCACCGGTAACGAGCTGGTGGTCGCCGCCAGAATTGATCCGATCAGCACCACGGCGAGCACGCCGAGAAGGACGTGTTTCTTGTTGTGCAGGTCGGCCAGCCGGCTCAGCAGCGGGGTGGCCGCCGCGGCGGCGAGCAGATTGGCGGTGACGGTCCAGCTGACGGCGACACTGGACGCGTCGAGCTGATCCGAGATCAGCCCCAGCACCGGCACCACCGCCGTCTGGAGCACCGCGACGGTCAGCGCGACGATGCTCAGGGACGCGATCAGGAGCCGGGAGGACGGCCCGGCCTGGGTATGCATTCAGATAAATATATCGGCTATCGAACTATCGGAGCAGATCGGTCAGGCGATCGTGCGGGAGCGCGGGCGAACGATGGCCGTCGCGGCCCACCATCTCGGTGTTGACGATCATCGCGTTGAGGACGGCCTCCTCGACTGCGTGCACGGTCGCGGCGTAGACATCGTCCATCCGCCCCCAGGGCAGGAACCGAAGGGAGCCGAATTCGTCATTGCCCGGTGGGCCGAGCGGGAACGCGCTGGCCAGCCCGGAGGCCTCGGCGGTGGAGAACGCCAGAAAGATGTCACCGGAGAAGTGGCTGCCGGTGGTGCCGGTGCGCGCCAGGCCGAGCGGGACGCGGCGGGCCAGGGCCTTGCACTGGCCAGGCAGCAGCGGGGCGTCGGTGGCGATGATCGTTATCACCGACCCGGCGCCCGGCGGTGCCTTGAGGCCCATCTCGATTTCGAACCAGTCACCGTCGAGCGGGTTGTCCTCTGCCAGCGCCGGGCCGACATGTGTGCCCGCCACCGTCAGCTCCGCCCGGGAGCCGAAGTTGGCCTGCACGAAAGCAGCCACGGTGTAGGTGTGCGAGCCGTAGTTCACCCGTCGTGAGGCTGTTCCGTTGCCGCCCTTGAACTCGTAGCAGTTCATCCCGGTGCCACCGCCCACCGACCCTTCGGCGACCGGTCCCGGGGTGGCCGCGTCGAGTGCGGCCTCGACATGCTCGGGCCGGACGTATCCGCCGTTGATGTCGTTGAGGTAGCCGTCCCAGGTCTCCGCACACACCGGCAGTAGCCATTGGCGCGCCAACCCCGGGTTGACCCGGTTCACCCATGAGACGACGCCGGTGTGGCAGGCTCCGACAGCGTGCGTATTCGACAGCACCACAGGAAGATTGAAGGCACCGACCTCCTCGATCCAGGTGGTGCCCGTCATCTCTCCGTTGCCGTTGAGCGAATACCAGCCGGCGGCGCACGGCGTGCCGAGCCCGGAACGGCCACGCGGCAGTATCGCGGTGACGCCGGTACGGGTGCGCTCACCCTCGATCAGGGTGGTGACACCCACTTCCACCCCCGGCACGTCGGTGATCGCGTTGAGGGGGCCCGGTTCGCCGGGCAGGACGATTCCCAGACCCCGGGCACGAGGCCTGCCGTCGGCGGTGTGGCTCTGTGGTGTCGTCATGGTCCTTGCCACCTTAAGCGCCAGGCGGCGGCGACGCGATGACCATCCGGAGGGCGCAGTCGGTGGATGGCTGACACCGCACCCGATCGGTTCG
>JBEVFK010000114.1:0-41728 GCA_040512325.1 Mycobacterium sp.
GGTTGCGCGACCGCTGTCGGTCATGGCGTCGCTCGTCGGGTTCCGCATCCCGTGGCGTGAGCAGGTGTTCCTATCGTGGGCGGGCCTGCGCGGCGCGGTGCCCATCGTGTTGACGACATTTCCGATCGTCGCCGGAGTGCCGGACAGTTACCGGCTGCTCAACATCGTGTTCGTCCTGGTGGTGGTGTTCACGCTGATCCAAGGCCCCAGCCTGCGTCCGGTCGCGCAGGGCCTGGGTCTGATCTCCCGGGAAACCGCCAGGGAGATCCAGGTCGAGGCGGCTCCGCTCGACGTGCTCGACGCCGAGCTTCTGACCATGACCGTGCAGCCGGAGTCGCGGCTGCACAACGTCACGGTGCTCGAACTCCGGTTGCCGGACCCGAGTGTGATCACGCTGATCATCCGTGACGGACATACCTTCGTGCCCCTGCCGGACACGCGGATCGAGGTCGGCGACGAACTGCTGATCGTCACCACCAGCAAGACCCGGGCCGCGGCCGAACGACGCCTGCGCGCCGTCAGTCGCCGCGGAAAACTCGCCTCCTGGTTCAACGAACACGGCGAATCGGGCTAGTCGGTCAGGTACCGCTGCAGGGTCGGTCCGATCCGATCGATGACAGCCTGGCGTTCCATCTCCACCAACGGCGGGAACGCCAGAACGTACCGGCAGAGCGCCATCCCGAGGACCTGGGAGGCGACCAGGCCAGCACGGACCGGGGCGTCGCGGGGATCGGTCGTCATCGCTGCCACCACGGGGCCCAGCTGGGCTGCGAAGATGCTGCGCATCCGCTCTGCCACTGCGGCATTGGTGACACCGACGCGAAGCAGGATGATCAGCGCCTCGTCTCGTTCCCAGCGGTCCAGGAAATGGCTCGCGATGGTGGCGCCGAGTTGGTCGCGCGGCACCTGCGTCAGGTCGGGCAACTCCAGATCGAACTCGGCAGCGTCGGCGAAGAGTTGTTCCTTGTTGCCGAAGTAGCGCATCACCATGGACGGGTCTATCTGCGCATCGGCCGCGATGGCCCGGATGGTGGCCCGCTCGTAGCCGTCGGCGGCGAATCGCTCGCGGGCGGCGGCCAGGATCACCGTCTTGGTCTCGCTCGAGGACCGTCTCATGCCAACGACTGTAGGCCAACGCCCGTTGACAATGCCCGCTCGATCGGCCTACCGTGAAGTCAACAACTGTTGGCAAACAAACGTTGGCAAAGGAGACGAGATGACGCTTTCGGAAACAGACGTGCTGGTGGTGGGTGCCGGACCGGTAGGCCTCACCGCGGCCATCGTGCTGATCCAGGCCGGTCACGACGTCATCGTGGTGGACAACCAGGCCGAAGGGGCCAACACCTCTCGGGCCGCCGTGCTGCACCCGCACACCCTGGAATTGCTCGAGCCTTTTCGGGTGACGCCGAACCTGGTGGCGCGGGGCGTGCCCGTACCCACCTTCGCCATCCGCGATCGCGATGACCTGCTGATGAGAGTGCCGTTCGCTGAACTGCCGACGCCGTACCCGTTCACCCTGATGATCTCCCAGGCCGACACCGAGGCCTTCCTGCTCACGCGTCTCGGGGAACTCGGCGCCAAAGTGGTGCGTCCGGCCACCGTGGTGGCGGTGTCCCAGGACGACGCCCACGTGACGGCCACCTTCGACGACGGCGACCGAATCCGGGCGCGCTACCTGGTGGGCGCCGACGGCCTGCACAGCACGGTTCGCGCAGAGGCGGACATCGCCTTCGTCGGCGGGACCTACGAAGAATCGTTCATCCTCGCCGACGTGCACTTGTCCGGGGGTGTGCCACCGGAGGAGGTGACGCTGTACTTCTCGCCGGCCGGTTTGGTGGTGGTCGCGCCGCTGCCCGGCGGGCTGCACCGGATTGTCGCGACGGTCACCGACGCGCCGCAGCAACCGGACGTCGCGATGGTCCAGCAGCTGCTGGACCATCGAGGCCCGCAGGCCCGGCCGGTGGTCGTCGAGGACGTGGTGTGGAGTTCGCGGTTCCGCGTCCACCACCGCATCGCCGATACGTTCCGAGCCGGTCGAGTGCTGCTCGCCGGTGATGCCGCACACGTCCATTCGCCGGCCGGTGGGCAGGGGATGAACCTGGGCATCGAGGACGCTGTGGTCGCCGGGCAGGTCTTGTCGCGAGTGCTCTCCGGAGAGTCCCCGGACAGCCTCGACGACTACGCCGCGGCGCGCCGGCGCACCGCCGCGCAGGTGGTCGCGCTGGCGGGCCGGCTCACCGACATGGCGACCGTCTCATCGCGTCGCCGGCCGATCCGGAACCGCCTCATGCGGCTCGCGGGACTGATCCCCGCCGTACGGCACCGCCTCGCGTGGCGGTTGTCCGGCCTCGATCGTCGCTGAGCACTCAATCACGCACAGAGAAGGGATGATTCATGAAACCCGTGAACGACGAGAACGCCAGCAAGGTCACCTTGACCGAACCGACGGCCAACGGATTCGTGGTCCTCGCCGCCGAAGTCGGCCGGTGGGCCGGGCCGTTCCCGCTACCGTCGCGTGCCCGCAGACGTCTGCTCGACGTCGTCGTCGGACAGTGCGAAAAGCTCGCGCTCCGCGCTGAAGTCGTCGAGGCGGTGGCATTCCGCGGAGCGCTGCGGCCGCCCGGCGAAGGTGCGGAACTGTTGCGTCGGGCCGGTGTCCGGCCCGCCCGGTACGACGTCGTGGTGCTGGTGCGAACACCCACCGTCGAGGCAATCGACGCCGTGCGAGCCGACCCGGTGTACCGGCAGTTGGTGGCGCAGCTCGAGGGCGCCCGGCACACGCACCTCGTGGCCGCCGAGAACGCCGCCCGCATCGCCGATGTCGATCACGGCAGCGACCACTGGTTCCTGTTCAACTTCTTTCACTGCGCTGACGCCACCACCGTCTACGACGTCTGGGAATACACCGCGGGGTGGTTCGAGCGCAGCACCGCGCTGCCGAATTCAACGTTGATGCGCCCGCTCGACGGCGAGCCGGCCGACTACAGCGTCGTCAATCACGCCAGCTGGCCGACATTGTCGACCTTCCTGCCCAGCCTGCTGCTGCGGCCGACGTTCCGGTCGTTCGTGCTGGCCAACTTCAAGGCCAACGGAGTTGCCGCCCAACCGATCGTCTACCGCCGCGTCGGGAAGGCGACTGTCTGACAGTAGTCTGGGACCCATGTCAGCCCCCGTGGGATACCTGGCGTCGATCTCGATCGACTGCCCGGATCCGGATGCGTTGGTGAAGTTCTATTGCGATCTGCTGGGACTCGAGGAAGTGTTCGCCACCCCGGACCGGGGAGTGATCTCGCTGGGCGGCGCAGGCCCAATGGTCACCTTGATGCGCGTCGACGAGTTCGAACCACCGTCGTGGCCGGGCGGACCGCAGCACAAGCAGATGCATCTGGACCTTGCCGTCGACGATCTGGAGGCGGCTGTGACCGCAGCACGTGCCATCGGAGCCGTCGAACCTGAGGTGCAGGCCGCTCCGCAACAGTGGCGAGTGCTGCTGGATCCGGTGGGGCATCCGTTCTGCCTGAGTACCGTCCGCCCCGACTGAGGCCCGCCGTCCTGAAACCTAAGTGCCGCAGAAGGTTTGGTAGTTCACGAAATCATCGGGTGCTGCTTCGGTGTAACGCTCGAAGCCCGGTCGCTCGTCATAGGGTGCGGCCAGCACCACCAGCAGCCGGTTCAACGGCTCCAGGTCACCCGCGGTTGCCGCGGCCAGCGCTTCCTCGACCAGATGATTTCGCGGGATGTACACGGGATTGACCCGGTCCATCAGGTCGGCGTCGGGATCGAGGGCACGCCAGCGCGTCAGCCAGTGATCGAACGTGGCGAGGTCGACGAAGACGCCGCGCGACGGTTCGGTGTCGCCACGGGCGGCCTGGGCGAGGTGCCGGAAGAACGACGTGTAGTCGACCCGGCTTTGCGCGAGCTGCGTGTGCAGGTCGTCGACGAGGGAACGTACGACATCATCCGGAACATGGTCACCCAGACCGATTTTGGCGCGCTGCGCCGCCAGCAGAGCCGCCTCGTACGCCGTGGCGAAGCCGGTCAGCGATTCCTGTGCCAGCGCGATCGCCTGGTCCTGGTCGTCCGCGAGCAGCGGCAGCAGGGTTTCCGCGAAGCGGGCGAGATTCCATCCGACGATCGACGGCTGGTTGCCGTAGGCGTAACGGCCCCACTGATCGATGGAGCTGAAGACTGTTTCCGGGTCGTAGGCCTCGATGAAGGCACACGGGCCGTAGTCGATGGTCTCGCCGGAGATCGTCGTGTTGTCGGTGTTCATCACGCCGTGGACGAAGCCCACCGCCATCCAGCCGGCGACCAGCGAGGCCTGCGCGCCACCCACCGCATCGAACAACGCCAGGTACGGATTCTCGGCGTGCGCCGCGTCCGGATAGTGCCGCGCGATCGCATGATCGGCGAGTCGCCGCACCAGGCCGAGGTCGCCGGTGAGGGCCGCGTATTGGAAACTGCCCACCCGGAGATGACTACTGGCCACCCGGGCGAGCACGGCCCCGGGGAGCACCGTCTCGCGTTGCACCGGCCGACCGGTGGCCACCACGGCCAACGACCTCGTGGTGGGAATGCCCAACGCGTGCATGGCTTCGCTGATGAGGTACTCGCGCAGCATCGGACCGACAACGGCCAACCCGTCACCCCCGCGCGCAAACGGGGTCCGTCCGGAACCCTTGAGGTGAAGGTCGCGGACCCGGCCTCGGGTGTCGGTGAGTTCACCCAGCAGCAGGGCTCTGCCGTCACCCAGCCGCGGCTGCAGATTCCCGAACTGGTGACCCGAATATGCCTGTGCGACAGGGCTTGCCCCGGCGGGAACCGCGGTGCCGACCAACAGTCCCACGCCGTCGGGCCCCCGCAGCCAGGAGGGATCGAGACCGAGTTCACGAGCCAGGGCCTCGTTGAGGGCCAGCAGGTGCGGCAGCGGAGCCGCCTCCGCCTGCCAGCCGACCGTCATCTCGGGCAATTCGCGGGCGAACCGGTCATCGAGGGCGATCGACTTTTCTGCCGTTGTGGTCATGCGCGATCTGTCTCCGCCGGTTCCGGACCTTCCACCGGTGCCTCCACCAACAATGACATGCCATGGTGCGCAGGCATTTCCACCGCGAAGCTGTGCAGATCATCCACCGTGGCGCAGCCCTTACCGGTGAACATGTCCGAGACGGTGGCGCCGGGGGGCAGTGCGTCGGAGCGCACGGTGCCGGCGACCTCTTCATTGGCGAAGTTCAGCACGGTGAGTTGGAACCGTCCCTCCTCGGCCAGTTGGTGGACGAGCACCAGCATGCCGCGGTGTGAGACCTCGGGAATGTCGATCTGGCGGCTGGTGGCGATGCCGTAGTGCGACCGGACCCGCAGGATCGCCTGCAGCTGGCGCAGGAAGCTGGTCTCGTCGGCCAGCTGATCCGGGATGGAGCCGTAAAGGCTTCTCCCGCGCGGCATCCCGGCCAACGACTTGGTCGCTGTCGGGTTGACCCCCATCAGGTCGTGGGCGGCGCGATTGATCCACCGGGTGTCGCCGCTCTGCAGCAGCTGGGACACCTCGGAGGTGGGCAGGGTGAGCATGCCACACATGTCCCATCCCGACAGTGCGAAAACACCCGGCTGCAGGGCGTTGAACATCGCCAGGAGGAGATGGGCGCGCCGGATCCGGTCGATGTCCTCGATCTCGTCGAGGTCGGTGATCCCGAGGGCCCCCGCGATCACCGTCGAGGTGGTGCAGGCAATGCCATTGGTGGTGAAAACCAGGTTGTAGGGGGCGTTTTCGCCGGTCAGCTTCTCGGTGAGATCGGCCCGCACCGACGCACCGAGTTCTTCGCCGGTGACTTCGAACCCCTTGTAGGTGAACAGGTCGTCGCGGTGCCCGTTGGACCAGTGCAGCAGTTCGTAGGTGAGCTCGTCGTGGTTCTGCAACGCATGCACCAGTGACGCGGGGTCGACGCCGAGTTCGAGGGTGGTGCGCAGCGTGAGCCGCAGGAACTCGGTGTCCGCCGTCGCCAGCGCGTGCTGGTAGGCGGGGCGGTTGATGAAGTCATAGGACAGATCGGCCCCGGCCTCGCCGACCTCACGGATGTCGTCGATCGTCAGATTGAGCTCTTGGAAGGTGAACCCGCCGACCTTGCGGACCATGCTGGCGATCAGATGGTTGGCCGCTTCGGACAGCGGATGACCTTCCGACCAGGCGGTGCTGTCCTCGTTGGCCGTCTTTTCCGCGCCGAGGAAACCGTTGGCGTCCAGGCGTAGTCCACCGGTGCCCAGGTCGGCCAGCGAATGCAGGGCGTCGCCGATGACCAGGCGCATCCCGGCGAACGAGGGGTCCAGCCAGTTGATCGACGGCTGGCCGTCCTTGAAGTAGTGCAGATACACCCACCGGCGCTCGACGCCATCGATCCCGACCACCGCACGGGTGGCGCTCCAGTTGGTCTCTTTGACACCTTCGGCGTAGAAGATGACGCGCTGCAGACGGCCGATGATGTAGCCGGCCTTGTCCAGCCATTCCTCGGTGGCGGTGTCGATGTTCACCGAATCCGCGCCGGCGGGCACCTCGGGGAGCTGCTCCCAGTCGCGGGGGTCGATCTCCACCATGTGGTAGATGCCGGGGTAGTCGGCGTATTTCATCTCGGCGAGCCGGAAGTCGGCGCCCTTGCCGGTGTGGCCGGGAACGATGTCGTCGATGATGGTGCCGCCGTACCAGCCGGCCGTTCCGCACATCTGCCGGAACTCTTCCTCGGTACCGAATGCGGGGTCGATCTGAGTGCTGATCCGGTCGAAGTGACCGTCGACGCTGGGCGTCTGGTCCCAGCCCCAGATTCCGCCGGCCCGCTTGACCGGCCCGGTGTGGACGGCCTCGACGCCGATTTCGGCGAACGCCTCCCACATCGCCTCGTCGGCCATGGCCTTCAGGAACGACTCGTTGGGCCGCGTGATCAGCGACAGGGGGTAGGCGGTGAACCACACCGAGGCGGTTTCCACCGCGCCGCGGGGGCTCGGGGTGGCGTACGGGTTCTGCCACATCGAGCCCTGGCCGGAGAACTGCTGGCTGATCTCGTTGGCGTCGGCGAGCATGGACTGCGACAGCAGCCACGACACGTAGGCGGCGTTGTCCCCGGTCGGAGGCCCGTCCTGGGCCAGCGATCGTCGGGTGAACGGCGCTTTGACACGCGGACGGAACCGCAGCGCCCGCGGGCGGGCGGGGTGCAGATGCTCGTCGAAGGTGATCTCCGTCGGCTCGTGGGCGTGATCCCCCGCATTCGGTGAATCGTCGCGTTCCGACTCGGCCGCCTGAGACATGAAGTCCTTTCGCGAAGCTTGTAGTGACCTTTTCACGCGCCGGACGCCAGGCACCGGCCGCAAGTGTTCCCCGCTGTATTGCCGTCTGGTCGCAGGGTTGAAACCGTGAGACCAGCCTACGGAGGAAATCAGGTGTTGGCGCGCATCGTGGTTTCGGGCACTCAGACAGGCCGTCAGCGTCCTGGCCTGCACCGATCGGCGCTCAACGGAATCGGCGAGGTCAGCAGGGGGCGCGAAACTCGTCCGAGATCACAGCGGCGAGTTGGGCCGGGCGACTGTTCAGCGCGCCGAGGCCGGGGGTTTGGCCGTCACGAAGCCGGCAATGGCCACGGTGGCGCACACCAGCATCACCACTGCCAGCGGTCCGGCCGTGTGTTCGCCACCGAGACCGACCAGCGGCGCCACCAGCGCACCGATACCGAACTGCAGCGCACCCAGGACCGCAGATCCGGTACCCGCGCTGCGCGGGACGGCCGAGAGCGCCAGCGCGGTCGCGTTGCCGAGGATCAGGCCCTGGCCGGCGACGGCGACGAAGATCGGGATCGGCAGGGTCCAAGTGGGCGCGCCCGACAGGACCAGCCCGAGGAGAACCACCGCGGCCGTGAACGCGGCACCCAGACCGGCACCGAGGAGCGTGCGCACCGGGACGCGCTGCGTCAGGCGCGCCGACACCACGCTCATCACGGTGATACCGAGGGCGTTGACGCCGAACGTGACGCCGTATTGCACCGGGCTCATCCCGATCAGCGTCTGGAAGACGAACGGCGAGGCTGAGATGTAGGCCATCATCACCGAGAATCCGAACGCGAACGCCACGGTGTTGCCGAGGTAGGTCCGGGTGAGCAGCGTCCCCCAGCCCGAGGATCTCGACGAGTCGGCGCGCAGCGCCTCGCGTCGGGGCTTCGGGTGTGACTCGCGGATGACGGCGACGGTGATGACGAACATCAGCGCCACGACGCCGCACACCACCCACAGGATGCCGCGCCAGCCGATGGGGTCCACCAGCAGGCTGCCGGCCAGGGGAGCGATCACCGGTGCCACCCCGCCGACGATCATCATCAGGCTGAAGGCCCGCGCCGCGGCCTGGCCCGAGGCCAGATCCGACACGATCGCCCGACCGATCACCATGCCGGCCGCGCCCGTGAAGCCCTGCGCGAACCGGGCCGTGACCAGCACGTCGATGCTCGGTGCGAGGGCGGCCACCGCACTGGCGGCCACACACAACGCCGTGCCGGTCAGCAGCGGCCAGAGCCGGCCGAATCGATCCGAGAGCGGACCGAACAGGAGTTGACCGAACGTGAGCCCGAGCAGGAATGCCATCAACGTCAGCTGCACGGTCGAGGCGCTCGCGTCGAGTTCGCCTGCCATCTCGGGGAAGGCGGGCAGGTAGAGGTCGGTGGCCACCGGCGCGACGGCCGCGAGCAGGGCCAGAGCCAGCAGCAGGGGAGCGTTGATGCCGCCTGTCGTCCGCTGGGGATCCGTCGCGAGGCCCGGTTCGGCCGTATCGCACTCAGTCATCGACATCCTTCAAGTAGTTATTTATACATAACTATATCAACATAACCAGGCTGCCGTAAGCTGCCGGCATGGCCGGCGACGATCAGGACGACCACGACCTGGCCGAGTTGGCGCAGTTGATCCTGAGTGCGGCCCGCGAGATCCGGTTCCGCGGTTACGAGGACCCCGAGGCGGTGAGCCTCAACCCGTCCGAAGGCAACGTCATGCGCTACATCGACGGACACCCCGGCGCCACGCCCAGCGCCGTCGCCGAAGCCACGGGTCTGCGCCGGAGCAATCTGAGTGCGGCCCTGCGCGAGCTCGAGTCGCAAGGGTTGGTCGAACGTCGGGTGGACCCCAACGATGGCCGGGGGGTGAATCTGTATCCGACTCCGCGGGCGGCCCGCAATCTCGCGCTGGTGCGGCGCGAATGGGCGAAGGCACTCGCGGCGGGTCTCGGAGCCGATCGCCGGGACCTGCCCGCCGCAAAGCGACTGCTCACGCGGCTGGAGGCCGGCCTCATCGCCGCCCGGCAGCGCTGAGCGGACCAGGGGTCGGGGTGCACGGCGCGAGACCACGGGGTTTACTCGTGTTCGTCCTTGTCAACAGGTGGGCCAGGTAGTCCGGAGGAGGTGGTGTCGGTGAACTCGCTGTCGCGCCGCGCGCACCGACCGGCAGGCGGTGGCGGACGCTCATGGCGCTAGAGACCGGCCAGATCTTCGCCGGCTACGAGATCGTCGCCACCTTGGGCACCGGCGGTATGGGTGAGGTCTACCTCGGCCAACATCCCCGGCTGCCGCGCCGCGACGCGCTCAAAGTGCTCCGGGGGACGGTCACCGAGGACGAGGAATACCGGCAGCGTTTCATCCGTGAAGCCGACATCGTCGCGGGTCTGTCGCACCCCCACATCGTGAGCGTGCACGACCGCGGCGAATCCGACGGCCAGCTGTGGATCGCGATGGACTACATCGAGGGCACCGATGCAGGGCGGCTGCTGACCGACAAATACCCCGCCGGGATACCGGCGGGAATCGTGGCGCGGATCGTGCGGGCCATCGCCGATGCCCTCGACTACGCCCATCAGCGCAACCTGTTGCACCGCGACATCAAGCCGGCCAACATCCTGCTCACCGACACCGATTCTCCGGATTCGCGAATCTTCCTGGCAGACTTCGGTATTGCGCGGTGGGCGGATGACACCAGCAAGCTGACCGCGACCGATGTCGCCGTCGGGACCGTGGCGTATGCCGCCCCGGAACAGTTGATGGGCGGCGACGTCGACGGCCGGGCTGACCAGTACGCGCTGGCCGCGACGGCATTTCAGTTGCTCACCGGCAAGCCCTTGTTCGGCCACGGCAACCAGGCCGTGGTGATCAGCCAGCACATCAACGCCGCACCACCCGACATCGGCGCACAGCGTCCCGAGCTGGCACCGCTGACTCCGGTCTTCGTCCGGGCGCTCGCCAAGCTGCCGGCGGACCGCTTCGCCAACTGTCGTCAGTTCGCCCGCGCACTCGAACAGCAGCTCGGGGTCGGTCACGGCGACAATGACGACGGTGATGCCACGCAGCTGGCGTTTCCCTCCGGAGTCGCGCTGCCGAAACCGGCGCGGTCAGGCCGAAAGTTGGTCTTGATCAGTGGAATTGCCGCAGCTGTCGTGATCGCGGCGCTCGTGGCCGTCATCGCCGTGCTCGAATTCGACCCGCCCACCCGCGGTGAGGGCAGTCCTGCCGCAGCTCCTGGTTCCGATACGGCGCCGCGGGTTCCGGTGGTCATGATCGGCGCCGACTGTGAACCGCTCGGTGCGGCCGGTGTGAGTACCACTGGGGCACAGGCTTATTGCGCCCACCTGGCGAGTATCAACGCGCCCGTCTGGTCGTTGTTCGAGGGCCCGGTACCCGCGCCGACCGCAACCCCGGCCCCCACCGACGAGGTGTACTCGGCGGATATCGAGCAACAGGTACGGGTCTGCGTGCAACAGACGGGTAAGTCCCGGATCGAGTGTCGGGCGGACGTCCGCAAGGGGAATCTCAGCGGACCTGCCTGACCGTCAGAGGCCGGCCAGGTCATCGGGGACGTCGACTGCGTGTATGCGGAGGTCTTCGAGCGTCACCAGTTCGAGCGTGCGTTCATGGGTGGCCGCGAGGACCACCGGGCAGGCGTACCCGTCGCGCTGGGCCCGCACCCAGTTCGCCGCGGTGAGGCACCACCGGTCGCCGGGCACCAGGCCGGGGAATCGGTATTGGGGCATCGGGGTCGACAGGTCATTGCCGATGCTGCGCTGGTGGTCGAGGAACTCCGCTGTCACCACTCCGCAGATGGTGTGGCGGCCCGCGTCCTCGTCCCCGGTGCTGCAACAGCCATCGCGATAGAACCCGGTCACCGGGTCATTGCCGCAGGGCTCCAAGGGTCCACCCAGCACGTTGCGATCAGCCATCTGCTCAGTATCACCGGGTTGGCACAATATGGCGGGCGCTCGACAACGAGTTTCCGTCGAACCGGGGGAGTCGATGAGTCGTACTGGTAGCAGCCCGACGCTGGAGCGTGCTGCGCGGCCGGTGGGAATGCGCCGTGTCGCGATGGCCAGCTTCGTCGGCACAGCCATCGAGTACTACGACTTCTTCATCTACGGCACGGCTGCGGCGTTGATCTTTCCCGCGGTGTTCTTCCCGAACCTGAGCCCCACAGTGGCCACCGTGGCGTCCCTGTCGACCTTCGCGGTGGCGTTCTTCTCCCGGCCGGTCGGTGCGGCGGTATTCGGTCACTTCGGGGATCGGTTGGGACGCAAGCGAACTCTGATAGCCACCTTGTCGATCATGGGACTATCCACGGTCGGGGTGGGTCTGGTGCCCAGCGCGGAGTCGATCGGGACGACCGCGCCGCTGCTGCTGTTGGTCCTGCGGCTGCTGCAAGGTTTCGCGGTAGGTGGTGAGTGGGCCGGATCTGCGCTGCTGAGCGCGGAGTACGCGCCGCGCACCCGACGCGGCAGATATGGGATGTTCACTCAACTCGGGGTAGGCGCCGGGTTGTTGCTGGGCAACGTGGTGTTCCTGGTGGTCAACGTCACCGTGGGGGAGAGCAGCGCGGTGTTCATGGACTGGGGCTGGCGGGTGCCGTTCCTGTTCAGTGCGGTCCTGTTGATCATCGCGCTCGTCATCCGCGTGAGTATCGAGGAAACTCCGGTTTTTGTCGCACAACAGGAGCGGGGGTTTGCCCAGGCGCCGATTTCCGAGCTCTTCGGCCGGCAGTTGCGCCACACCTTGCTGGCATCGGGCTGCATGGTGGGGATCTTCACCTTCAGCTTCATGGGCGGTACCTATCTGATGAGCTACGCCGGCACCATTCTTCGGCATCCCCGTGAGCTGGTGCTGTCGGTCGGGGTGCTCGGCGGTGTGGCCATGCTGATGTTCACCGCGTTGTCTGCCGGACTGTGTGACAGCCTGGGCCGCCGGCGGATCATCCTGACCGGGTTCGCCCTGGCCGTGCCGTGGTCGTTCGCGGTGATGCCCCTGATGGGAACCGGCTCGCCCCTGCTGTTCGGCGTCGCCATCGCCGGGACCTACGCGATCCTCGGCATCGCCAGTGGCCCCATGGCGGCGTTCCTTCCGGAGATCTTTGCGACCCGCTACCGCTACACCGGCGCGGGGTTGGCGTTCAATCTCGGCGGCATCATCGGGGGCGCGGTGCCTCCGATCATCGCCGGCCCGCTGGTGGACGCCTTCGGCACCGAGTCCATCGGCGTGATGATGGCACTGCTGGTCGGGGTCAGCCTGGGAGTCACCTACTTGCTGCCGGAGACCGGGGGAGTCGAGCTGAGCTGACCGTGTGTTCGCCAGGTATTGTCCCCGGGCTGATATATTATTCGAACATGAGTTCGAATGACTGGCACGACGCGCTGCTGGCGTTGGCGGAGTACGTCGCTGCCGTGGAGGCGTCTGATCCGGGCCGGCCACTCGCGCTGCTGTGTGACGGGCGAGTCGGCTGCGTCGAAGCGGATCGGCCTCCGCCTGGAGATGGCTCCGGCCGAGGCCCGCCGCGGGCTCCCGGAGACTGCCGGGTGATGACTTCCCGGCTCGGGCGGGGTCTGCCTTCCTGACGGAAAAGGTGGATCACCATGCAGACACCCCCGATCGTGGCGGCCCGGGAATTTGCCATGGCTCGCGGTGGAGAAGTCCTACGAGTTCGACGGCCCGAACGGCCAGGCGAGCCTGCTCGAGTTGTTCGAGGGCCGCTGAATGGGGTAGCGCGCTTCTCGATGCGATCTCGTAGTGATGCGAGAAGATTCGTGCCATGACTGAGGACTGGCGGGCGGTCAACCACGCCAACTGGGAGTCACGGGTGCCGATCCACATCGCCGACGACGGGTACGGCCTGGCCGCGTTCGACGATCCCGGCTACCTGTCCACTGTGGTGCGCTACGACCTGCCGCGTCTGGGGACTGTCGACGGTTTGGAGGTGGTGCACCTGCAATGCCATATCGGCACCGACACGGTCTCGTTGGCCCGGTTGGGTGCGCGCTCGGTGGTAGGCCTGGATTTCTCCGGGTCAGCGCTGCGGGCGGCTCGCGACCTCGCGGTGCGTGCGGGGGCGGACTGCCGGTTCGTCGAAGCGGACGTCTACGACGCGGCCGACGTGCTGGGTGCGGGTGAGTTCGATGTCGTTTACACCGGTATCGGTGCCTTGTGCTGGCTGCCTGACATCCGTCGCTGGGCCGACGTGGTGGCGGCGCTGCTGCGACCGGGTGGCCGGCTCTTCATGCGGGAGGGACACCCGGTGCTGTGGGCGATCAGCGATCCTCGGCCCGACGGCCTGCTGGTGCTCGAGTACCCGTACTTCGAGGATGAGGGCGTGGTGTTCGTCGAGGACACCACCTACGCCGGGTCGGGGACGCTCGCGTCGCCTGCCGGTGTGGACTTCAACCATGGGCTCGGCGAGATCTTCACCGCACTCACCGACGCCGGCCTGACGGTCACCCACCTCGAGGAGCACCGCGAGGTGCCGTGGAATCCGTTGGACGACGCGATGATTCCCAGCTCGGACTTCGACGGAGAGTTCATCCTGGCCGAAGGCGGCAACCGGTTGCCGCTGACCTACACTCTGCAGGCGGTCAAGCGGGCCGGGTCAGTCATCGGGTGATGACGACCTTGCCGACCATCCGCCCGGACTCCACCTGCCGGTGGGCTTCCCGGATGCCGGCGGCGGTGAAGTCCCCGATCACGTTGGTGACAGTGCTGCGCAGCGCTCCGGCGTCCACCATCGCGGCCACGTCGTTCAGCAGGTTCTGCTGGCCGATCATGTCGTAGCCGGACAATGACCGGGTGAACATCAATTCCCAGTGCCAGGCAATGCTTTTCGCCTTCAGCGGCAGCAGGTCCAAGCCAGGTGGCTCGTCGATCGCGGTGATGTGACCGAACGGGCGCACGATCTCGGCGAAGGTCTCGATGTTGCCGGCCGAGTGCGGGGAGAACAGGTAGTCGACGCCGCCTGGGGCAATGGTGCGTGTCTGCGTTTGCAGGTCGTGGTGATCGATCACGTCGTCGGCGCCCATCTGCAATGCCCAGTCACGCGAGTCGTCACGACTGGCTGTCGCGATCACCCGGACCTTGGTCAGCGCCTTCGCCAACTGGATCATGATCGAGCCGACGCCACCGGCACCACCGAGGACCAACAGGTCGCCGGTGGACTCGGCGGTCAGCCCGAAGCGCTCGAACAACGCCTCCCACGCCGTGATGGCGGTCAGCGGAAGCGCCGCAGAGTCCTGGTAGGACAACGACTGTGGCTTCCGTCCGACAATGCGCTCGTCGACGGCCTGGAACTGCGCGTTGCTGCCCTGCCGGGTGATGTCGCCTGCGTAGAAGACCTCGTCACCGACAGCGTAGGCGGTGACCTCCGGTCCGACGGCTGCCACGACGCCGGCCGCGTCGAAGCCGAGGATCGTCGGCTCTGACGATGTGGGCAGGGACTTACGCTGCTTGACGTCAACGGGATTCACCGACACCGCTCCGACCTGGACCAGGAGGTCATGGGGTCGCAGTGCGGGCAGCGGCACCTGCACGTCGAGGAGCGCGTCGGGCTGGTCGACGGGCGCTCCGGCGAACGATCCGACGGCGGACATGGTGGAGTCTGCGTGAGTCACGGCCGCGATGCTAGCGGCGCACCGGCGGTTTCCTGCAAGGACGCCTGCTACCCCCGAGGGAAGCATCACCGGTAGCCGGGTCAGCCCACCCAATCACCCGATCCGATGCGGTCGATATTGGCTTCGGCCCAGCTGCGAAGCTGCGCCAACGGGGCCGAGACGCTGACGCCGAGATCGGTGAGCGCGTACTCGACGCGGGGCGGCACCTCGGGGTAGATGGTCCGGCTGATCAGGCCGGCGTTCTCGAGTCGGCGCAAGGTCTGGGTCAGCATCTTCGGTCCGACTCCCGGCAGAGCGGTCTGCAGCTGGGTGAACCGTCTCGGCCCGTCTTCGAGCAATCCGATGATCAGCGCCGACCATTTGTTGGCGAGCAGGTCGAGCAACGCCCGGCACGGGCACGCCTCGGCGTACACATTGTGTTCGTCGTGATGGCCGGTGGGACAGCGCTGCGCCACGGTCTACCTTTCGCTGGGGCCCCTGCTTTCGTTTCGATAGTAAGACAGGTTTCCCCGGCCCGGTTCACGGGCACCTTGGCAAGGTGTCAGTACTCACGACGGCGAAAACGGTGACGGTCAAGGTCGGGCGCGCGGAGCGGCGGGTGGTGCGCGTGCAGCGGCGGATCTGGCTGGCGCAGATCCTGCTGTGGCCGACACTGCTCACCGCCGGCGTGGTGGGCGCGGTGGTGCTCGCCCGGAGATGGGGCGCTCGCCGTCCGGCCGAGCCACCGCGACCGCCCGGAGATGACCAGTTGGGATAGGCAGGCCGATCGCGCCTATCCTTGCCCGGGTGTCCGCGATGTCCACCAGCGAGCTGTATCCACGGCTGGATGGGCTGACCCTCCGCGATGCCGACCGGCTGCGGCGACGGCTGCGTAATCTGCGCGGCAATACCGACCCGCGCAAGTTCGAGCAGGTCACCCAGCAGATCTCCACCGCTGAGGCCTTGGTCGCGACGCGCCTGGCCGCCGTCCCCGACATCACCTATCCGGATCTGCCCGTCAGCGATCTCCGGCACGAGATCGCGGCCGCGATCCGGGACAACCAGGTGGTGGTGGTGGCCGGTGAGACCGGCTCGGGCAAGACCACCCAGCTGCCGAAGATCTGCCTGGAGCTCGGGCGAGGCATTCTCGGCACCATCGGGCACACCCAGCCGAGGCGGTTGGCGGCGCGCACGGTCGCCCAGCGCATCGCCGACGAACTGGGCAGTCCGCTCGGCGAGACCGTGGGCTACACGGTGCGATTCACCGACCAGGCCAGTGACCGCACGCTGGTCAAGCTGATGACCGACGGCATCCTGCTCGCGGAGATCCAACGGGACCGCCGGTTGCTGCGCTACGACACCCTCATTCTCGACGAGGCGCACGAACGCAGCCTCAACATCGACTTCCTGCTCGGTTATCTGCGTGAGTTGTTGCCGCGTCGTCCCGATCTGAAAGTCATCGTCACGTCGGCGACCATCGAACCGGCACGCTTTGCGGCGCACTTTTCCGGCGCCCCCATCGTAGAGGTGTCCGGACGAACGTATCCGGTCGAAATACGTTATCGCCCTTTGGAAGTGGTGTCCGGCGCCGATTCCGACGAAGACGATCCGGACGATCCCGATCATGAGATCGTGCGCACGACCATGCGCGATCAGACCGAAGCCATCATCGACGCGGTCGATGAACTGGCCACCGAACCCCCCGGCGACGTGCTGGTCTTCTTGTCCGGCGAGCGCGAGATCCGCGACACCGCCGAAGCGCTGCGGGCGGCGCCCGGTTTCAACCCCCGCACCACCGAAGTGCTCCCGCTGTATGCCCGCCTGCCCACCGCCGAACAGCAGCGGGTGTTCCAACCGCACACCGGGCGGCGCATCGTGCTCGCGACCAATGTCGCCGAGACCTCGCTGACCGTTCCCGGCGTCCGCTACGTCGTGGACCCGGGCAGTGCGCGGATCTCCCGGTACAGCCGTCGTACCAAGGTGCAGCGCCTACCCATCGAACCGATCTCGCAGGCCTCGGCCGCACAACGCGCGGGCCGGTCGGGACGCACGGCGCCCGGTGTGTGCATCCGGCTCTACGCCGAAGAGGACTTCGACTCCCGGCCCCGCTACACCGACCCGGAGATCCTGCGCACCAACCTGGCCGCGGTGATCCTGCAGATGGCCTCGCTGCAGCTCGGCGACATCGAACAATTCCCGTTCCTGGATCCGCCGGATGGCCGCAGCGTCCGCGACGGTGTGCAGGTCTTGCAGGAGCTGGGCGCGTTCGACCGGCACGGTGCCATCACCGACATCGGTCGTCGCCTCGCGCAGCTGCCGCTGGATCCGCGGATCGGACGGATGATCCTGGCCGCCGACACCGAAGGCTGCGTGCGTGAGGTGCTGGTACTGGCCGCGGCACTGTCGATACCGGATCCGCGCGAGCGGCCGGCCGACCATGAGGCGGCGGCGCGCCAGAAGCACGCCCGCTTCGCCGACGAGCACTCGGACTTCCTGTCCTATCTGAACCTCTGGCGCTACCTCACCGATCAGCGGAAAGAACGGTCCGGCAGCTCTTTTCGGCGGATGTGCCGGGAGGAGTATCTGCACTATCTGCGGATCCGGGAATGGCAGGATCTCACCGGCCAGCTCCGCAGCATCGCACGGGACATGGGAATCAGAGAGGCCGCAGAATCCGACGAGCCGGCCGATCCGGCCAGCGTGCACGCCGCGCTGACGGCGGGATTGCTGTCGCACGTCGGGGTGCGGGAGGGCGAGACGCGCGACTATCTGGGTGCGCGCAACGCCCGGTTCGTCCTGGCCCCGGGATCAGCGCTGACCAAACGTCCGCCGCGGTGGCTGGTGGTCGCCGAACTCGTCGAGACCAGCCGGCTGTACGGCCGGATCGCGGCCCGCATCGAGCCTGAAACACTGGAACGTGTTGGCGCGCATCTGGTTCAACGCACCTACAGTGAGCCGCACTGGGACGGCAAACGCGGAGTGGCGATGGCCTTCGAACGGGTGACACTGTTCGGGCTGCCGCTGGTACCGCGGCGCAAGATCAGTTATGCCGACATCGATCCCGAGCTCGCCAGGGAACTGTTCATCCGGCATGCCCTGGTCGAGGGTGACTGGCAGACCCGTCACCACTTCTTCCGCGACAACACCGCGCTGCTCGAGGAGCTCACCGAACTCGAAGAACGGGCCCGCCGCCGCGATCTGCTGGTCAACGAGGACGACATCTACGCCCTCTACGACGCACGGATCCCGGAAAGCGTGGTCTCCGTGCGGCATTTCGACGCCTGGTGGAAAAAGCAGCGACACCATACCCCGGACCTGCTCACCTTCACCCGCGACGACCTGTTGCGCAACGACGACCCCGACGCCGAGGACCGGCCGGTGGCCTGGCGATCCGGCGATCTGTCGCTGCCGCTGACCTACCGTTTCGAGCCCGGTGCCGCCGACGACGGTGTCACCGTGCACGTCCCGGTGGAGGTGCTCGCCAACCTGGGTGGGCCCGAATTCTCTTGGCAGGTACCGGCTTTGCGTGAGGAGTTGGTCACCGCGTTGATCAAGTCCCTGCCCAAGGAGCTGCGGCGCAACTTCGTGCCTGCCCCCGACACGGCCCGTCTGGTGCTGTCGGCGCTGAGCCCGGAAACCGGCCCGCTGCTGGAGAGTCTGCAGCGGGAGCTGCAGCGGCGCAGCGGAATCCTGGTTCCGATCAGTGCGTTCGACCTCGAGAAATTGCCCCCGCACCTTCGGGTGACCTTCGCCGTGCAATCGCCGGACGGCACGGAGGTGGCGCGCGGTAAGGATCTCGACAAGCTGCAGACCCAGCTCGCCGCCCCGATCCGCCGGGCAGTGGCCGAGGCCGTGGCCGGCGAACTGGAACGCACCGGGTTGCGCAGCTGGCCCGACGATCTCGATGAGATCCCCCGCACGGTGGAACGCCGCAGTGGCGCACACCTGGTGCGGGGTTATCCGGCACTGGTCGATGCCGGCGGCGCCGTTGACCTGCGGGTGTTCCCCACGGAAGGGGAGCAGCGCGCGGCGATGGGGCCGGGAACGCGCCGCCTGTTGCGGTTGTCGACCCCATCGCCGATGAAAGCCGTTGAGCGGGCGCTGGATACCCGTACCCGACTGCAACTGGGCACCAGCCCCGACGGTTCGCTGGCGGAACTCATCGACGACTGTGCCGACGCTGCCGTCGCGATCGTGGCACCCGCACCGGTGTGGACCAGCGCGCAGTTCACCGCCGCGCGAAGCCGGGTAGCCGAGATGTTGGTGCCCACCACCTTGGACATCGTGCAGCGGGTGCGGCAGGTACTGGTCGCGGCCGCCGACGCTGAGCTGGCGCTCCCGGAGCGTCCGAGCGCCGCGCAGGCCGAGTCGGTGGCCGATGTCCGGGCCCAGTTGCAGGCGCTGCTGCCGAAAGGTTTCGTGTGCCGCACCGGCGCCAGGAACCTGGGCGATCTGACGCGTTATCTGACGGCCATCGTGCGTCGGCTGGAACGGCTGCCCCACGCGCTGGGTGCGGATCGGGACCGGATGGCGCAGGTCCACGCGGTGCAGGAGGCCTACGACGAGCTACGTCAGGCACTGTCGCCGATCCGGGCGGCCGCCGAGGACGTCCGCGATATCGGCGCGTTGATCGAGGAACTCCGGGTCAGCCTGTGGGCGCAACAACTCGGCACCGCGCGGTCGGTCAGTGAGAAGCGGATCTATCGGGCGATCGACGCCATCACGCCGTGACAGGAGATCAGTCGCGTGCGATGACCGCGATGTAGCCGATCGGGATGCCGGTGTTGGCGGCGATGCATTCGCGGGCGGCCACCGACACTTCGGCGCGACGCTGCGCGTGGGTGACGGCGCCGATCTCCGGGATGCCGATCACCCACCCGGAAGCGTCACGGTTGACCTCGATGTCGAAGCACTGTCCGACAGTGGAGAAGCTGGTGCGGGCAAGGATGCGTCGACGGCGCTGACCGGAGGCATGCTTGACCATGGGCTGAATGGGCATAAGTTTCTCTCTGAATCGTTCGCAGAACCGCGGGCCAGCGTAATTCGTTTCCACGTGAAGACCTAATTGATGCAGGTACGGGCGGCTGAACACTGAATGAACGTGCCATTCGGCGCCGCGAGCGGGTAGAACTCGAGTCATGTTCTTTCGACGCCTCGCCGCTCCCTCGGCTGTGATCCTGCTTCTCACAACGGCTCTTTCGGGTGGATTGGGGCCCAGCGCCCAGGCCGAACCTGGTGTCGTTGCGGTGGTGGTGCCCACGGTGCTCGCGGAGATCCCGCACGATCCCGACGCGTACTCCGAAGGGCTGGAGTTCGACGGTGGCGACCTCTATGAGGCCACCGGGCTCGTCGGCCGGTCGGAACTGCGCCAGCTGAATCCGGGCACCGGCGCGGTCCTGCGCTCAGTTGCGTTGCCGGGCAACTATTTCGGCGAGGGAATCACCGTCGCCGGTGACACCATCTGGCAACTCACCTACCAGGACGGTGTGGTGATCGAATGGGACAAGGCCACGCTGACCGAACGCAGGGAGATCCCGCTGCCGGGGGAGGCCTGGGGATTGTGCGACCTCGGTGGCCGTTTCGTCGTCAGCGACGGCTCCGGGCGGCTGCGGTTCTATGATCCGGCGACCTGGGCGGAGACGGGGTCGGTCACCGTCACCCGCGACGGCAGTGAGGTCACCGGGCTCAACGAACTGGACTGCGTGGGCGGTCAGGTCTGGGCGGCGTTGTGGCCCACCGACCAGATCGCCCGTATCGATCCGGCGACCGGCGCGATCAACCTGGTGGTGGACGTGTCGGGCCTCTGGAAGTTCGGCGAGCGGTCGGCCGCACAGGTGTTCAGCGGTATCGCCCATATCGGCGGTCCGGAATTCCTGCTGTCGGGGAAGAACTGGCCGTCGATGTTCCGGGTGAGCATCCCCGGTGCGTGAGGTCCGGCCTGCTCAGCTCATCGCCTCGTACAGGCGCTCCGGCCTGCCGCCGCCGTACTTGAGACGCACCCGGGCTTCGCGGCGTTCCACCAGGTACTCGAGGTAGCGCCGAACCGTGGGCCGCGCCATGCCCGTCGCTTCGGCACATGTCGTCGCCGACAGTTCGTCCCCGCCGGCCAGCGCGCCGCGCACCAGGTCAAGGCTCTCGTTGCTCAAGCCCTTCGGCGGCGGTACGGGCTTGGCGCCGCCCCTTCTCTCCAAGGCCACGGAGAAGGCCGCGTCGACTGCCCGCTGATCTGCCTTGCCACTGGTCAATCGTGCCCGGCCGTAGCGCTGAATCCGCACCTTCAGCTCGTCGAGATCGAACGGCTTGATCAGGTACTGCGCGGCACCGCCGCGCAACGCCGCCTTCACGACGTCGGCGTCGCGCTCGGCGGTGACCACGATCGCGTCGACATCATCGCCGCGTTCGCGAAGTCGCCGGAGTACTTCGATCCCGCTCATATCCGGTAGATGAACATCGAGCAGCAGCAGATCCGGTGCCAGGGCGGCGACCATCTCGAGTGCCTGCTGTCCACTACCTGCTGTTCCCGCGATCCGGAAGCCCTCGACTTCCTCGACGAGCTCCGCGTGGATGCTCGCCACCATGAAGTCGTCGTCGACTACCAGGACCGCGAGGTCAGCGGTCTCTCCCGGCCGCATGCGTCAACGATAGGGGCTGTTCGGCTTCGCCGGAACCGCGAACGAACTTCTTCTCGATCTCGAAGTACGCGTTGAGATCCATCAGTTCGTTCCAGTCATTCGCTGTCACCATCTGGGCGCGGACACTGGTGCTCTGCCCGTCGTCGCGCAGCGCGGCCAGGGCCCGTCGAGCGGCGCCGACCATCGAGTAGCGCACGGGTCCGGGGTAGAGGGCCAGCGAAAAGCCCAGCTCGCCGATCTCCGAGACGTGCATCGTCGACATGGGTCCCTTTTCCTCCACGAGGGTCAGCAAGGGAGTGTCGACGATCGACATGAGCATTTCGATGTCCGCCAGTTCGCGGACGCCGATCACCATGGCGGAATCAGCGCCGGCGTCGATGGCCCGTTTGGCGCGCCAGGCCGCAGCTTCCACCCCCAGGGTGTTGGCGGCATCGGTGCGGGCGATGATCAGGAATTCCGGATCCTGGCGCGCCCAGAGGGCGGCTTCGATCTTGCCCAGGTACTCACGCTCCGTTACCACCGGGATCGCCACGTCCAGCACGCCGCAGCGTTTGGGTGTGACCTGGTCCTCGAGGTGAATCGCTGCGACGCCGGCACGCTCGAGTTCCTGCACCGTCCGCGTGACGTTCAGCGCGGTCCCATAGCCGGTGTCGGCGTCGAAGATCACCGGAATGTCGACGGCGCCTGCGATATTGCGCGCTACCTGAGCGGTTTCGGTCAGTGTCACCAGCCCCACATCGGGGCGGCCCAGCAGGCCGGCGGCGACGCCGTTGCCTGTGACGCTGATCGCCGGGAAGCCGGCGGCCTGGGCCAGGCGCGCGGTCAGCGCATCGAAGACGTATGGCACCTGGGTGATCTCAGGTGCGTGCAGCAGCTGGTCGAGTTTCTGGCGAGCGTTCATGTCAGGGCCTTTTCGGCTTCGCCGGAGCCGCGGACGAACTTCTTCTCGATGTCGAAGTAGGCGTCCAGTTCCATCAGTTCGTTCCACTCGGTGGGGGTGGCCATCAGCGGCCGCACACTGGTGCTCTGTCCTTCGTCGCGCAGTGCGGCCAGGGCGCGTTGGGCTGCGCCGACCATCGAATAGCGCACGGGTCCGGGGTAGAGGGCCAGCGAGAAGCCCAGCTCGCCGATCTCCGAGACGTGCATCGTCGACATCGGCCCTTTCTCCTCCACAATGGTCAGCAGAGGGGCGTCGACGATCGACATCAGAAGCTCGATGTCGTCGCGCTCGCGGATGCCGACCACCATCGCTGCATCCGCACCGACTTCGATCGCGGCTTGGCAACGTCGTGCGGCGGCCTCCACGCCGAGGGTGTTCGCGGCATCGGTGCGGGCGATGATCAGGAAGTCCGGATCCTTGCGCGCCCACAGTGCTGCTTCGATCTTGCCGAGGTATTCGCGCTCGGTCACCACCGGGATCGGCACATCCAGGACGCCACACCGCTTGGGTGTCACCTGATCTTCCAGTTTGATGGCGGCAACTCCGGAATTCTCGAACTCCTGCACGGCACGGGTGACGTTGAGTGCGGTTCCGTATCCGGTGTCCGCATCAAAGATCACCGGAATATCCACTGCGCCAGCGATATTGCGCGCCACCTGGGACATCTCCGTCAACGAGACGAGGCCGATGTCGGGCCGCCCCAGCAAGCTACCTGCCACGCCGTTGCCCGTGACGCTGATCGCTTGGAAGCCGGCGGCCTGCGCCAGCCGCGCGGTCAATCCGTCGAAAACGGAGGGCACCTGAGCAATGTCAGGGGATTGCAGCATTTCTTTCAGTTTCTGGCGGGCGTTCATTGATCTCCTTCGATCCAGGGTGATCCGCGTTACAGATCACCGTCACGCCCCGACAGGTCACGGGTCAATCTTGAGCTGACAGTTGTCGTTGTGCTCGTTCTGCTATCGGGATGTCCGCGGTGAACACCGCACCGTCGTCGTTGTGCACGGCCACATGTCCGCCGCGCTGTTCACACACGGTTTTAGCCAGGGCCAGGCCGATTCCACGGGTGCGGTCCGAGGTCTTGGTACTGACACCGCGTTCGAAGATCGTGTGCATCACCGCGTCGTCGACCCCCGGGCCGTTGTCGCGCACCTCGATCCAGATGGATCCGTCGTGCTCGACGATGAGCAGGGTGATCCGTCGGCCCGCAGTGCCCGCGCACGCCTCCAACGCGTTGTCGACGAAGTTGCCGATCACTGTTTCCAGCGTTGCGGCGAGATCCAAGGTCAGCGAGTCGACGTGGGTGCTCTCGTCCACGACGAGTTCGACTCCTCGTTCCGATGCCAGGCTGCCTTTGGCGACGACCAGCGCGGCAAGGGTCGAGTCATCGATCCGCGACGTCACCGATCGGAGGAACTGAGTGTGTCCCGTCTGCACCTCGGTGACGTATCGCCGCGCCCGTTCGACATGCCCGAGTCGCAGGAGCCCGGCAATGGTGTGCAGGCGGTTGGAGAACTCGTGAGTCTGGGCGCGGAGAGCGTCGGCGGTGTGTCGGGTGACGTCCAGTTCCTGGCGCAGACCCCACAGTTCGGTGCGGTCACGCAAGGTCACCACCGCTCCGATCACGCGGCCACGCGAGGTCACCGGCATTCGGTTCAGCACCAGATGCCGGGCACTGGTGTCGAGGATTCGGTCAGGCGTGCGGCGCTTGTCGGTGAGTGCCTGCACCACGTCCTCGGCGAGCCCGAGCTTTTCAACCCGTGTGCCCACGGCGTCTTCGGGGAGGTCGAGCAACTCGGTCGCTTCGGCGTTGACGACTGTGACGCGGTGGTCGAGGTCGAGTCCCAGCACACCCTCCTTGATGCCGTAGAGCAGTGCTTCGCGGTGTTCGACGAGGCCGGCGATATCGCGCGGCTCCAACCCGAAGGTCTGTCTCTTGATGCGGTTGGCCAGCAGGACCGATCCGAGCAGTCCCAGCGCCGAAGCCACACCGAGGTAGATCAACAGGTCGGGAACGGCGCCGGTCAGCCGGTCCGCGACACTGGGGGAGTAGCTGCCGATCACCACGTAACCGAGCCGTCCGCGATTGTCCGGATCGAGGACTGCGACGTGGGCTTGCATCGACAGTCGCCCGTCGGGCAGCGTGGCCGAGCCCACCCAGGCTCGGCCGGACAACACGTTGCTTCCGGTGAACGTCCACGGCTGGCCGAGGTGGCTGGGGTCCTGGCTCGCCAGGACCTGGCCTTCCAGATTCACGACCACCACAAAATCGACTCCGGACACCGACTGCACCCGGGCGGCGGCCGGCGGGATGGAACTCAGCGGGATGTCACCGCGCAACGCGGAGCGGACCACCTGGTCGGTGGCAAACGTCTCCGCCAAACCCAGCAGGCGGTTACCGGTCGACCGTTGATAATCATTGGTCGACTGGGCGTACGTGATGGCGACGACGACACCCAACACAGCCAGGATGAGTACCACCTGCAGTACCAGCAATTGTCGGGCCAGCGGCAATCTGCCGAGCCATCGAGCCGGGGTCGGTGTCGACACCTTGGGACGTGCCTTTCGTTCGGTCGATCACAACGAGCACAAGAATCGTTGCCAGCGCAAGCGTGACACCTGGGTGTGGTCGCCATCACTCTTCGATGGAAAGCGTAGTGCTCACCACAGGAGGTACATCATGGGCGGACTCAAGCCAATACTCACCGCGGCCGGCGTGGCCGTCGCCGTCAGCATCGTGGCCGCGTGCTCAAGCGGTCCTGGTGCAGGCGCAGGCGGTGGCGGCGACGAACTCGGTCAGTTCCGCTATCTCGTCCCCAACTCGGCGGGTAGTGGATGGGACACCACAGCGCGGACCGCCGCCAAGATCATGGAGGACGACGGCATCGCCCAGCGCATCGACGTCTTCAACGTCGACGGCGCCAACGGAACCGTGGGCCTGTCGCGCCTCGTGGACGAGAAGGGCAACGGCGAGCTGGTCATGCAGATGGGGTTCGGCCTTGTCGCAGCGACGGTTTCGCAATCCTCGCCGGTGACCTTCGCAGAGACCACCCCACTGGTGAAGCTGCTCGATGAGTACCTTGCGGTGGTTGTCCCCGGTGATTCGCCGATCAACTCCTACGACGACCTGGTCGCCGCGTGGAAGCAGAACCCGAAGCTCAACATCGGCGGCGGTTCGGCCATCGGTGGTGCCGACAACGTCGCGACCCTACGGATGGCCGAAGCCAATGGCGTGCCGCGCGCCGACGTGAACTACGTGACATTCGGCGGCAGCGGCATCCTGCCCGCCGTTCTCGGCGGTCAGGTGGACGCCGGCGTGACCAGTGCGGTGGACGTGGTGGAACAGGTCAAGTCGGGCGACCTCAAAGCCATCGCGATCACCGGTGAGGAGCGCTCGGAGTTCCTGCCCGACGTGCCCACCCTCAGGGAAGAAGGCACCGACGTCGTCGTCGCGAACTGGCGGGGCGTGGTGGCCCCGCCCGAGATCAGTGATGAGGCTGCGAAGAACATGATCGACGCCTTCGACAAGATGCACCAAAGCGAGGCGTGGAAGGCCGCCGTCGAACGCAACGGGTGGGTGGACGCCTACATGTCCGGCGACGAGTTCGGCACCTACCTCGCCGACCAGGCCACCGACATCAAGCAGGCACTGGAAGGAGTCCAGCCGTGACCTCGGCGGCCGGTACCGCCAGGGTAGCGTTGACCGGTAAGTCTGAGTTGCTGGTCGCTGCACTGCTTTTCGTCCTCGGTGCGGCCGCGCTGATCGATGCGGCAATGCTCAAAGACAATGCCGCCAGTGTTGGTCCGCTCAGTTCCGCGGTGGTTCCCACAGTCGTCGGAGTGATGTTGCTCGCTGTCGGTGTCGCGTTGGTGGTCGACGTGCTGCGCGGTGGCCGGGGCGAGATGGAAGGGGGCGAGGACATCGATCTGGCGCAGCCCACCGCGTGGGTGCCCTTCTTCGCCGTCGGGGCCTTCTTCCTGGCCAATGCGGTGCTGATCGAAGCCGTCGGTTGGCCGATCACCGGGACACTGCTGTTCTTCGGCAGCGCCGTCGCCCTGGGGAGTAGGCGTTATGTCCTGACACTGGTGGTGTCCGCCGGTGTCGGTTTCGGCAGCTACCTGCTGTTTGTCTACGCGCTCGGGGCCTACCTGCCAGCAGGCGTGCTGCAGGGGGCCATCTGATGGACTCACTGAATCTGTTGCTCGAAGGGTTCGCATCAGCGCTGACACCGACATACCTGCTGTACGCCCTGATCGGTGTACTGCTCGGTACCGCGGTGGGAGTGCTGCCCGGCATCGGTCCTGCGATGACGGTGGCACTGCTGCTGCCGTTGACGTTCACCCTCGATGCCACCGGGGCCATCATCATGTTCGCCGGTATCTACTACGGGGGAATGTACGGTGGTTCAACAGCTTCGATACTCCTGAACACCCCGGGCGAGGCCTCGGCGATGATGACGGCGATCGAGGGCAACAAAATGGCCAAGGCCGGCCGCGCGGCTCAGGCCCTTGCCACGGCCGCCATCGGGTCTTTTGTCGCGGGAACCATCGCCACCGGCCTGCTCGTGCTGGTGGCGCCGATGGTCGTCGAGATCGCCATCTCGATCACCCCGGCCGACTACTTCGCATTGATGGTCCTGTCATTCGGTGCGGTGACTCTGGTGCTGGGCTCGTCGCGGATCCGCGGGTTCGCCTCGTTGGGAATCGGGTTGTTCGTCGGTCTCATCGGCATTGACGGCTCAACCGGGCAGGAACGCTTGACATTTGGGCTACCACACCTGATGGACGGCATCAATGTCATCGTCGTCGCTGTCGGTATCTTCGCGCTCGGCGAAGCGTTGTGGATCGCCATGCACCTACGGCGGCGCGCACCCGAGATCATTCCGGTGGGGCGCCCGTGGATGGACCGCTCGGATTGGTCGCGGTCGTGGAAGCCGTGGTTGCGGGGCGCGGCACTCGGTTTCCCGTTCGGTGCCATGCCCGCCGGTGGTGCGGAGATCCCCACCTACCTGTCGTACGCCACCGAACGGAAACTGTCGAAGCACCCCGAGGAATTCGGCCACGGCGCCATTGAAGGTGTGGCTGGTCCGGAAGCCGCCAATAACGCCTCGGCAGCTGGTGTCCTGGTTCCGCTGCTGACGCTGGGTCTACCGACCTCGGCGACGGCTGCAGTTTTGCTGGCGGCATTTCAGCAGTATGGAATTCAGCCTGGACCAATGCTTTTCGAGAATGAACCCGGTCTGGTGTGGAGTCTTATCGCCAGCCTCTTCATCGGCAACTTCCTGCTGCTCGCGCTGAATCTGCCGTTGGCACCGGTGTGGGCGAAGCTGCTGCGCATCCCGCGGCCTTTCCTCTATGCGGGCATCCTGGTGTTTGCCTCGGTCGGCGCCTATGCAGCGGACGGCTCGAACATGGGTCTCTACCTGCTTCTGGCCATGGGCCTACTCGGGGTGATCATGCGCCGGTACGGTCTGCCGATCGTGCCGGTGATCATCGGCGTGATCCTGGGACCGTTGGCTGAGGTGCAGTTGCGCCGGGCGATGCAGCTCAGCGGCGGCGATCCCGGCGCGCTGGTGGCGTCCACGTTCTCGGTGGTGCTGTACACAGTGCTGGCGCTGGCCTTCATCGTGCCGCTACTGTGGAAGTGGCGGGCATCGCGGCAGTCGTCGAAGATCGCGGTGACACAAGATGATTCAGAACACAAGGAGCCGGTCTCGCAGGAGCATGGCCGCTGATCCGGCACCGCCGAGCCGCTGGCGGGCGTGGACTCCGATCGGGGTCCACGCCCTCTCCGTCCAGGCGGTCGGGTTCTCGGTTCGCCCTGCGGTCGCGTACGCCGCCCTCGATGCCGGTGTGGCACCTGCCCTGCTCGGCGCACTGTCCGCCAGCTACGCCCTCGCGCCGCTGATTCTGGCGCTCCCGGTGGGACGACTGGTCGATCGGGTGGGGGAGCGACCGGTCTTGATCGGCGGCGGCGTCCTCATGGCGGCAGCGTGCGGCGTCCTCATGGCCGGCGCTCAACGGCCGATCTGGTTGATCGTGGGCCTGATGCTCGCCGGAATCAGCCATCTGTTGTGCGTGGTGGGTGAGCAGACCGCCGTCGCGGGTATGTCGTCGGGGTCCAGTGACAACCGCTTCGCCGCATACACATTCGCTTCTTCATTGGGTCAGGTCGTGGGCCCACTGCTACTCGCGTTGGGCGACGCCACGCCGTTCGCACTGATGCCGGTGATGTCCGGAGCGCTCGCACTGTCGGGGCTGATACTTCTGACCTCGTTCTTCATCGGCAGCGGCCCACATGCGACGGACGCACGGCCCGCCGGAGTCGCGATTAATCTACTGCGTAACAAGCAGATTCGCGCGGCGATCATCACCAGCGGCATTGTGATGGCTGCCGTCGACATCACACTGATCTACCTGCCCGCGCTTGGTCGAGAAGTCGGTCTCAGCGTTGCCTTCGTGGGTTGGGTGCTGGCAGTCCGTGCGATGTCATCGATGGCGGTGCGCGTGGTCACCGGCACCATGGTCCGAGTGTTGGGGCGGCGTGCGGTGTTGTTGTCCGGCATGGCAGCCTCGGCTGTCGCGTTGGTCGCGGTGGCCGGGTGGCCGAATCAGCCCGTTCTGCTGGTCGCCGCGGTGGTGTTGGGCGCCGGCTTGGGTGTGTGCCAACCCGTCACCATGGCCACGGTCGCCGACATGGCCCCGGTGGGACAACGTGGTACCGCAATGACCTTGCGGCTGTTGGCCAACCGACTGGGTGTGGTGGTACTGCCGGTGTCTGTAGGTGCGGCTGCGGCCGGCTTGGGAGCAGCGGGTGTGTTGGGCGCGACAGCCGTGGTGTTGTGTGTCGGATGTGTGGTGTCGGTGCGCCGATGACAACGGACTCGCCGGGTCAAGCGTCGTTTCTCAGTAGAGCCACATCGGATACCAGGCGAATGTGTTCGGCCATGGCGGACTCTGCGGTTCGTGAATCTTGTTTTCGCACAGCATCGGCGATGCGCCGGTGCCCTTCGAGCGAGGCGCGTGGTCGGTCGATCTGTGACAGCGACTCGATCCGTGTTTCGCGCACGAGCCCGGAGATTTCATGCATGAGTTTGGCCAGTAGCGAGGAGTGGGCGGCGGCGGTGATCGCCTGATGGAACAGTTCGTCGCCGACGACTCCGCGCTCACCTGACTCGACCTCGGACTCCATGGTCGAGATTGCGGCGTCTATGGCAGCCATTTCGGCATCTGTTCGGCGGGCAGCGGCCAGTCCGGCCAGTTTCACCTCGAGTGCTTCGCGGGCCTCGATGATGTCGGGTATCCGGTCGGCGTGTTCCCGAAGCGCCTTGACTGCGCGTTCCTCGATCGGGCGGCGGATGAGAATTGCCCCGTCACCATGACGAACAGAGAGCACCCCCTGAACTTCCAGGGCTACAAGTGCCTGGCTCAGTGAGGCCCGGCTGACCCCGAGGTTCGAGGCCAGGTCGCGTTCGGCGGGCAGGCGATCCCCGGGCGACATCTCGTTGTCCGCGATGTAGGAACACAGCTGCTCGACGATGACCTCGTACAAACGTGGCCGGGATACCCGCTTCAGTTGCTCTACCACTGACTCACCTGCTCTCTTGGCCAACACGATACTCAACGTGCTTGCCGTCGTCGCCGGGGTTGCCGTAGTCACAGTTGCTCGTTGACAGTGATTTACTTCACTGGTTTACTGGCTAGGCCAGTGCTCCACTGGCACAGTTAACAGAAAGACCAACTGCCATGCCCCTCGAATTGATACCCATCCTGGCCCTGGTCGCCATGTTCATCGCGGCCACACTGCTGCCGATCAACATGGGCACTCTGGGCTTTGTCGCCGCATTCCTGGTGGGCACGATCGCCGTGGGAATGACCACGGACGACATCATCGCCGGATTCCCCTCCGATCTGTTCCTGACCCTGGTCGGCGTCACCTATCTGTTCGCGATCGCGCAGAACAACGGCACTGTCGACCTGATGATTCGCGGCGCGGTTCATCTGGTGAGAGGGCGAATTGCGTTCATCCCCTGGGTGATGTTCGGCATCACCGCAGTGCTGACCGCCCTTGGGGCCCTTGGGCCCGCCGCCGTGGCCATCATTGCGCCTATTGCACTCGGCTTCGCGAAGCAGTACCGGATCAACGCGCTCCTCATGGGCATGATGGTGATCCATGGTGCTCAGGCCGGCGGCTTCTCCCCGATCAGCATCTACGGCGTCACCGTGAACAACATCGCGGCCAACGCCGGGTTGGTCAACAGTCCCCTGACTCTCTTTCTGGGGAGTCTGTTCTTCAACGCCGGCATCGGGGTGGCGCTCTTCATATTCCTCGGCGGCCGCTCATTGATCGGACGGTCGGTGCATGACGAACCCGGGGACCAGTCCGATGGTTCGGGTCGGTCGTCGACCGGTGGTAGTCCCATGTTCTCTGGGCACGGCATGGTCGCTTCCCGTGCGACGCTCACGGCACCGCCGAACACCGCAGTCAGTCCGGTGCCCCGGCGCGCGATCAGCTTCGACCAGATTCTCACCCTGCTCGGGTTGGCCGCGCTGGCGCTCTTCTCCCTCGTCTTGGATCTCGACATCGGCTTCGTGTCGATGACGGTGGCTGCGGTACTCGCCTTCGCCTCCCCGAAAGCTCAAAAGGGAGCAGTGGCACAGATCAGCTGGTCGACCGTGCTTCTCATCGGGGGAGTACTGACATTCGTCGGCGTACTGCAGGAGGCCGGCAGCGTGGAGTGGGTGGGCAACGGGGTTGCGCAACTGGGGATGCCCCTGCTGGTTGCGCTCCTGCTCTGCTACCTGGGCGCCATTGTCTCGGCGTTCGCGTCCTCGGTGGCGATCCTGGGAGCGACCATCCCACTTGCCGTTCCGCTGTTGCTGGCCGGCGAGATCAGTCCCATCGCCGTCATAGTGGCGCTTGCCATCTCCTCCACCATCGTGGACGTGAGCCCGTTCAGTACCAACGGTGCACTCGTCTTGGCCAACGCTCAAGATGTCGACCGAGACCGCTTCTACAAGCAGATACTCAAATACAGCATCGTGGTGGTGGTCATAGGTCCACTCATCGCCTGGGCAGCTCTGGTTCTGCCGGGATGGCTGTCATGGTCTGACAACGTGCCGGCGGCGCCTGCCGCAGCCACGTTGCTGTTCAGTGCCAATGATTTCTTAGAACCTCGCCCCTTGACAGGAGGCCGCTCGATGTCTGGATAATTGGCTAGTCCACTAGGTCACCCATTCAATAGTCCAGAAAGCAGGCGCACGATGGTTCAGACGATTGCCGCACCACCGGAACTGACTGACGCATCCCTGGGGCCGCTAACTGGTCTGGTTGTGGTGGATCTGACCCGCGCGCTGGCCGGCCCGCACGCCGCGATGATGCTCGGAGATCTGGGCGCCGAAGTCGTCAAGGTGGAGAACCCGCTTGGGGGGGACGACACCCGTGGCTGGGGACCCCCGTTTGTGGAACCCGCCGCGGGAGAACGAGAGTCCACCTACTTTCTGTGTGCCAACCGCAACAAGAAATCGGTGACACTCGACCTCAAAGACGACGCAGGCAAGGCTGCTCTGCGAGAACTGATCCGCGGTGCCGACGTGTTGATCGAGAATTTCCGACCCGGTGTGCTTGATCGGCTGGGATTCTCCCAAACGCAGATGTCTGAACTGAACCAGCGCCTGGTTGTGTTGTCCATCAGTGGATTTGGCCATGACGGGCCTGAAGCCGCACGCGCCGGCTACGACCAGATCGCGCAGGGTGAGGCGGGTCTGATGTCGTTGACTGGATCCAGCCCTACCGATATGCAGCGCGTCGGGGTGCCGATCGCAGACCTACTTGCCGGGATGTACGGTGCCTTCGGGATCATGGCGGCTCTGCAGGAACGCGAACGCACCGGGCGTGGTCAGGTGGTGCGCGCGTCGCTGCTTGCAGCAGTGGTGGGCGTCCATGCCTTCCAGGGGACGAAGTGGACCGTCGCGGGGCAGGTCGGCGAGGCTGCCGGCAATCACCATCCATCCATATGTCCCTACGGAAAGTTCGATACCGCGGATGGCGCCGTCCAGATCGCCGTCGGTAGTGAGGGTTTGTGGAAGCGATTCTGTGACGGATTTGGTCTCGACCCGGTGAAGCCCGGCATGGCGTCGAATCCCGAGCGGGTGGCGAACAATGGTCCCGTGAATGAGCTTGTGCAGAAAGCATTCTCGCAGTTCAGTACAGACGAGCTGCTGTCGAGACTGGATCTTGTGGGCGTGCCGGCCGGCCGGATCCGCACCGTCCGCGAGGTGTATGAGTGGGAGCAGACGAAATCCCAGGGGCTGTTGATCGAGGTAGATCATGCAACTCTGGGAACCATCACTTTGCCTGGGCCGCCGTTGCGGTTCTTTGAACCTGACGGAACAGAGCTGACCCGCCGCAGTCACAGCGCACCGCCCGTCCTCGGTGCGGACAACGCCCTTCTCGACCACCTGACGGCGGACGCCCGATGACTCGCCTCGGCGCCCGCGATCTGATTGCGCTGCTGTGCGATTCCGCGTCGTGGCATTCGTGGGACAGCCCGGTGTCGGACTCGGGCGCAGGAGCCCGCTACGCCGACGACCTTGAACGGGCCCGCGCCAACTCCGGCGTGGACGAAGCTGTTGTCACCGGTTGCGCCACCATCCACGGTCATCAGGTGGCCATGCTGGTGGGCGACTTCGGGTTCCTCGGCGGTTCCATCGGAGTTGCAGCCGGCGAGCGGCTCACGGCAGCGATCCGGAGGGCCACAGCCGAGCGACTCCCCCTCCTCGCGTTACCCACCTCCGGTGGCACGCGTATGCAAGAGGGGACCACCGCGTTCCTGCAGATGGTCAAGATCACCAGTGCGATCGTCGCGCACAAGGCCCGGCACCTGCCCTACCTGGTGTACCTCCGCAATCCCACTACGGGCGGAGTCTTCGCGTCGTGGGGGTCCCTGGGCCACATCACCATGGCAGAACCCGGCGCGCTGATCGGTTTCCTCGGACCGCGCGTGTACAAGGCGCTTTACGGTCATGATTTTCCAGCGGGGGTGCAGACTGCGGAGAATCTCTACGAGTGCGGGCTCGTCGACGAAGTGGCTCCGCTCGACGAGCTCTCCGAGGTGGTGGACCGCGTGCTGACACTGCTCAACGATCGGGTGGGCTCCAGCCCTGCACCGATCCCCGATTACGTGCTACCCGAGAATATTTCGGCCTGGGAGTCTGTAATCGCGTCCCGTCGACCAGACCGGCCTGGAGTACGTGAACTGCTGCGGTACGGTGCTGACGCCGCACAGTATCTGCGTGGCAGCAGTCAGGGTGAGCATGACCCCGCCTTGCTGCTGGCGCTGGGACAGTTCGGTGGAAAGGCATGTGTGGTCCTCGGTCAGGACCGGTCCACCCAGACGCCGCACACGCCATTGGGCCCAGGTGCTCTGCGGCAGGCCCGCCGAGGCATGCGATTGGCTGCCGATCTCGAACTGCCACTGGTCACGATCATCGACACCCCCGGTGCCGCGCTCTCTCGACAGGCCGAAGAATCCGGGCTGGCTGGTGAGATCGCGCGCTGCATCGCGAGCATGGTGGCTCTCGAGGTGCCCACAGTCTCAGTGATTCTGGGTCAGGGCACCGGCGGTGCTGCGCTGGCCCTGCTACCCGCCGATCGTGTGATCGCTGCACAACACGGCTGGCTGTCCCCGCTGCCCCCGGAAGGGGCCAGCGCGATCCTGCACCACGACACTGCACATGCGGCGTTGATGGCTGCCGAACAAGGCGTGCGGTCAGCGGACCTCCTGGCAGACGGCATCATAGATGCCGTGGTTCCTGAATACCTCGATGCCGCAACCGAACCGGTTGCTTTCTGTCGCCGCATCGGAAGCGCTCTGTGCTACGAGCTGGGGCAGTTCTCCAACCTCGACACCGGGGACCTGCTGGCTGAGCGTACCGCCCGATTCGAACGATTGGGCCGGTCGAACTCCGTTCTTGCCCAGGCGGGGTGATCCCGCGGTAGCGTCCCTGCATGGGCAGCACTCGCTACGTCGCGCTGCTGCGTGGCATCAATGTCGGTGGCCGCAACCTGGTGGCGATGAAGGATCTGCGCGCCGCATTGGAGGAGCACGGGCTCGACAACGTCAGCACCTACATCCAGTCGGGCAACGTGCTGTTCGAGAGCGACGCCGATCACGACGACCTGGAAACCGACATCGAGGCCACGCTGGAGAAGGCGTTCGGCGTCCCGCTCTTGGTGGTGGTGCGCTCACACCGGCAGGTGCGGAGCGTGGTCGAGAAGGCGCCGGCGGGCTTCGGGGCCGAGCCCGACATGTACCACTCGGACACCCTGTTCCTCAAAGCGCCGCTGACCGCCAAGCATGTGATGGACATCGTCGTCCTCCGAGACGGGGTGGACCAGGCCTGGCCAGGCACGGGAGTGGTGTATTTCGCCCGCTTGAGCGCCGAGCGCACCCGCAGCACCATGAGCAAGATCATCGGGAAGCCCGAATACAAGCAGCTGACCATCCGCAGCTGGGCCACCACCACCAAGCTGCTGGCCCTGTTGGACAAAATGCGCGACGAGTAAGGCCGTCACAGCCCCATCAGGAACGCGATCAGCACCATCACCGGCACCGATACCGCTGTGCTGATCAAGGTGGAGTCGCGGGCGAGGGATTCACCTCGTTGGTACACCGCGGCGTAGGTGTTGATGTTCTGGGCCGCGGGCAGAGCGGCCAGCACCGTCACCACGGCGAGTTGCTCATGCGAGGCGCCGAATCCCCACCGGCCGACGGCATACGCCACGGCCGGCATCAGCGCGACCTTGAAGAACACCGACAACACGATGTCCACGCGGTTCTCCCGCGCCGGCCGGGCCGGTTGCGTGCTCAACGCGATCCCGAAAGCCAGCAGCACCGTGGGAATGGCCAGATCGGCCAGGAAGGTCAGCGGGTCTTTGATCGGGGTGGGCAGCTCCACGTCGGTGATCGCAAGAGTCAGCCCGATGGCGCTGGCAGCGATGATCGGGTTGGTGACCAGATCCTTGAGCCGGTCACGGGTCGAGCGGCTGTCGCCGCCCTCGGAGGTGATGATGGCGATGCCCATCGGGACCAGCAGCACCGACTGAAACACAATGATCGCCGAGATCTCGGTGGTGCTGCCGAGGACGTAGGCACTCAGCGGGATGCCGAGGTTGCCCGCGTTGACCACCGATGATGCCCAGGCGCCGATGGTGGCATCACCACGAGTCTTGCGTCGGAGCACCGTCGCGATGGCGAAGTACAGTCCGAACACCGATAGTGTCGCGATCACCGATATCAGCAGAGTCAGCGAAAAGACTTGCGAAGGCGTCGATTCCGCCAACGAAAGCAGTAGCAGGGCGGGCACGCCGACGTGGAAGGCGACCCTGTTCAGCACCATCCTGGCGTTGTCGCCCAGGACGCCGGTGCGGCCGACCACCGCGCCGACGGCGATGACGACGGCGATGACGGCGAAGGCCTGCAGCACCGCCAGCACGTACGCACCCCTTCCCGGGGCGTTTCGGCCCGCCGGTCAATCCCGTCGGGACGATTATCCCGGTTGGGCGGAAATGTCGCGAAGTCAGGCCTCGAGGCGGGCGCGGACGGCGGCCAACTTCTGCTGCAGGGCCGTCTGGTCGATGACACCGCGCGCCACCAGGGAGTGCGCCAGGGACATCAGTTGATTTTCGGGATAGGGCAGGTCAGCGTAGGCGGTGGCGGACAGCTCGTCCTCCTCGTCGCGGCGGGCCTTGAAGTCCGGGATATCCGTCTCACACGCGGCGCGGTCCAGCGCGTCGCACATGCCGTCCAAGCTGGTCTTCCACGGCGGCACCGGATTCTCGACGCCGTACTTGGCGGCCATCCGTGGCCACACCTGGTTGCGTTCGACGATGGTGTCCAGAACCGGGATGTGCTCACTCATGGGGGTGCACCGCCGGACGGGTATCGGTGATGACATTGGTGGTCACGCCTGCCTTGGGGAGCGCGACGCCGATCAGACAGTCGCGCGTGATGATCTCGACAAGCTGGTCTTCGGTCCAGCCGTCGGTGCCCTGGGGCCGCATGGGCATCACCATGAAGCGGTGCTTCTGGTTGGAGTCCTGTACGCGGACGGCGATGTCGTCGCCCAGGTAGAGACCGAACTCGGCTAGTACCTGGCGGGGCCACCGGACCAGACGGCGGCGGTAGTTGGGGGTGCGGTACCACTCGGGCGAGTTCCCCAGAATCGGGCGTGGGTAGCACGAGCACAGTGCGCAGACGATCACGTTGTGCAACTCGGGGGTGTCCTCGAGGATTTCGAAGGCGGTGAAGTCGCTGGGGGTGCCGAACCCGGTGGGTTCCATCCAGTCGACCCCGACCTCTTTGCTGGCGGTCATCGGTTCGGTCAGGGCCAGGTTCCTGAAATCAGGGTCCAGCCAGGCTCGGGCGACCAGGCGTGCCGCAGGTGTGGGGCCGATCTGCTCGGCGAACTCGGTGAAGAGCCGGTGCTCCTCAGCGGTGAAGATGCCTTTCTCGATGCAGAGTTCGCGCAGCGCGATCTCCAGCACTTCGAAGTCGGTGATCTCATCGACCATCGGTTTGACGGTGCGGTCGTGGTCGTGGTCATGGTCATGGTCATGGTCGTGGTCGCTCATGTGGGGATCCCTTGCAGCCAGCGTTCTGGAAGTTCGGTCTGCAGAATGTCGTTGGCGGTGCCGGTGTAGCCGTGCCACAGTTCGGCGAGGTTGAACCGGACCACGTAGAACCACTCGGGTTTCGCGTCCGGGATGTCCCAGGTCTCGTCCTCGGCGGCGGGGCTCTCGTAGGCCACCGTGGCGATCTCTCCGCGGGCGCCACGGACGTATTCCGGTGTGCGGGTGTAGAACAGGACCGGTAGCTCGCGTACCACCACCCGGTCACCGACTTTGAACTTCGGCGGGCCCGCCTGGCCGGCATACACCTGGGGGTCACCCTTGCCGACAGCGTGGAGATGGTGGGCGTTGCGCTTCACCTGTGACCCGTCACCCTGCGATTTGGGCGCGGCCGCAAGGGTTTTGCCGTCGAGTCCGCCTGCATAGCGGTCCTTGACCTCGGCCATCCGTTCGCTGAGCTCGGTCAGACCGATGTGGTGTTTCTCCACCAGGACCCGCGCGACCGACAACAGCCAGCGACCGTAGTAGGGAAGTCCCAGATACTGCGCCCGCCCCACGTCGACGTTGCCGATCCGGCGGCGTTCTTCGGACAGCCAGATGCCCCGCCAGGCGAGGACCTCGCACAGGACATACGTCATGTGCTCCCAGTACTCGTATTGCTTGTTCTCGTACTTCACCGGCGCGTCCGGCTCGCCGCCGACGTCATGGACCGGTTTGAGATACGCCGTCAGCCGCTGATGGTCGAGCAGGTCTGGAGTCGGTGCATCGGGCAACTCGGGATAGGACGATTTCAGGCGGCCCACGAGCTCGAGTTGCGCGGCCCGTTCGGCGGCTGTGCTCACCAAAGCTCCTTCGCGCGAGAGACTCCCTGACGGTCGTAGGCTAACACCAGCAAACTCGCTACGGTGGCGAACGGGTATCCGGATCGGCAGAATGAGCTGGGCCGTATTTGGCGGTTGCGCCAATTGTGGGGCCCATGGCTTCGGCCCTGGACGTCCGTTCTGACGAGCACAAGGTGGTACACGCCGCCATGGCCATGGCCATGGCCATGGTCATCGTCGGCGGGGGGTTTTCGGTTCCGGACCGGCTTTTCGGCATCTACCTGCAGGCCCGCCTCGACAGCAGCGGGCGCAAGAACCGAGCGACAGCACCATTGGGTAGCCGAACCGGCTGACGCTCAACCAGAACGTGTTCCATCTCACTCTCGCAAAAATACCAAGCAACACAACGCTTTTCGCGTTGGCCAACGGCGCGGCTGTCCCGTACCGTCGGAGCAGACCCCCTGAACCCGACTACGGGAGCTGAGAGTCCTCAATGCCTGAAGACATCGAACTCGAATCTGCAACATCGCTAGCCGTCACGCTCGCCTGGGTGGCGGGCGCCATAGCTGTCGGTTATCTGCTCGGCCTGCTGGTGCCGTGGGTACTACGCCGCGTCGGTCGCCGTAGCGCGACCATCAACGACATCGCGGTGCTGACCCGCGGGCCGGTGCGCGTCCTGTTCATGGTGGTGGCGGCCAATATCGCGATGCGCCGTTTCGCCGACCCCGCAGCCAGCTGGCGCGCGTGGGTCGACCACACGCTGGTGATCCTGTTGATCGCAGCAGTCACCTGGTTGATCGCCAGCCTGGTGCGGGTGGTCGAGCGTCAAGTGTTCGCCAAGTTCGGCGGCGGCGATGAAGGACTGACCGACGCCGACCGGCAGCGCAGGCGGGTCCTCACGCAGGTCACCACGGTGCGCCGATTGGTGATTGCGGTGATCGTGCTCCTCGGTGTGGCTGCGGCGCTGATGACGTTCCCGGCGTTCGCGAATATCGGTACCACCCTGTTCGCCTCCGCCGGTGTCTTGTCCGTGGTCGCCGGCCTCGCCGCCCAGACGTCACTGGGCTCGGTCTTCGCCGGCATGCAGATCGCGTTCTCCGACGCCATCCGCGTGGGCGATGTCGTGGTCCTCGAGGAGGAGTGGGGGCGCATCGAGGAGATCACCCTCACCTACGTCGTCGTCCAACTCTGGGACCAGCGTCGATTGGTGCTGCCCACCACGTACTTCACCACCACGCCGTTCCAGAACTGGACGCGCAACGCCACCGAACTCCTGGGCACGGTCGAACTCGACGTCGACTTCACCGTTCCCCTCGACGCGATGCGCGTCGAACTGCAGCACCGGCTCGAACAGAGCGAACTGTGGGACGGCCGCAAAGGCGTCGTACAGGTCACCGACGCCATCGGCGGCGTGGTGCGGGTCCGCATGCTCATCAGCGCCCCCAACGCCAGCGCCCTGTTCGACCTGCGGTGCTTCGTCCGAGAAGGAATGGTCGAGTGGCTGCAGCGCACCGATCGGGGCGCCCTGCCACATCAGCGACTCGAAGAGATGCCGTACCGGCCCGTCCCCGACAAGTCCCGTGCCTACAACGGCAACGGCAACGGCTCCCGCAAAGCCGCCGAGGGGGTGTTCAGCGGCAGCAAGGAAGCCGAGGAGCGGGCACGAGAGTTCGAGAGCCCCATTGCCGTCGACGAGCGTGTCGACGAGCGCCCGAACGGGCACGACGCGATGCCACGCGGGTACGACGACAACTGACCTCCGGTAGGGTCGCCCGGCAAGGCATACTGTTCGCCATACGGCAAGATCGAACAGTCGGCGCGCCGTGGGCGCCCAACGGGAGGCGGGTCAGAGTTGACCAAAGTGATGTCAGGCGTCCGGGTCCTGGAAGTCGCCCAATTCACCTTCGTGCCCGCCGCGGGAGCGATTCTCGCCGACTGGGGTGCCGATGTCATCAAGGTGGAGCATCCCGTTCGCGGTGACACCCAGCGCGGGTTCATCAACATGGGCGGGTTCCAGCTCGATCCGAATCGGCACCCGCTGATCGAGCACCCCAACCGTGGCAAGCGCAGCGTCGGTATCGACGTCTCGACACCAGGCGGTCAGGAGGTTCTCTACGAGATCGCCAAGACCGCGGATGTGTTCCTCACCAATTACCTGCCCGCCCAGCGCCAGAAGAACAAGTTCGATCTCGAGCACATCCGGGCGGCGAACCCGAACATCATCTACGCCCGTGGCAGCGCCTATGGCGACAAGGGTGCCGAGCGCGACACCGGCGGCTTCGACGGCACCGCCTTCTGGACTCGCAGTGGGGTCGGACATGCCCTGACTCCCGAGGAGCTGGGTGGCGCTCTGCCGCAAGGTATTCCCGCGTTCGGCGACTCGATCGGCGGCATGAACATCGCCGGCGGGATCTCCGCGGCGCTGTTTCACCGCGAGCGCACCGGGGAAACCAGCGAGATCGACGTCTCGCTGCTCAGCACCGCGTGGTGGGCGGCCGGCGCCAGCGTCACGCAGGGTATGGAGACCGGCGAGACCATGCGGTCGTTGATGCCCAATGCCACTGGGCCGTCGGTGAACCCGTTGATGGCCAACTACGCGACCTCCGACGGCGGCACCATCAACCTGTGCATCGTCAGCCCGACGGGCTACATCCGGGACGCCTTCGAGCACCTGGGTCTGCCGGAACTCGCCGACGATCCGCGCTTCTCCGACGTGATGCCGTTGATCGAGAACGCCACAGAGTGTGGACTGCTGATCGCCGAATCGATCCGCAGTAAGCCCTTCGACTACTGGCGCCAGCACCTGAAGACCATGCGGGGGCAGTGGGCGCCGTTCCAGAGCCTGGTGGACCTGGGCAGCGATGAGCAGGCTATCGCCAACGACATGATCGTCGAAGTCGAGGCCGGCGACGGCGGTGCGCCGTTCAAGGTGGTGCGCGGCCCGGTGCAGTTCAACCACGAACCGCTGGAGACCACGCGGGCGCCGCAGGCCTCCGAGCACACCGAACTGGTTCTCATGGAGCTGGGTATCGATTGGGATCGGATCGCCGAACTCAAGGAGTCCGGCGCGATCGCGTAGAGCTCATGACCTACAAGTTCGACGTCTCCGTCCTCGAGGCGCTGTGCCGGGACGTCCTCGACCGACCACTGGACAGCGGCGAGCGGTTCGCGGCGCTCACCGAAAAGCTCGCCGAGGCCTATCCCGATCTGATCCAGGACGCGCCGCAGCGCTGGATGATGACCAAAGCCGGTGGAGTACTGGGCAAGATCTCGTTTCTCTATATGGGTCCCACGGAGTATCTGCTGATCTTCGGCTCGCCGGCGGCGACGGACGGGTACACCGGTCGCTACCGCCAGGTGGAGCTCTACAAGTTCGTGCTGGCAGGCCGGTACGTCACCTATGACCTGGAGTCCGATCAGATCGCGCCGGCGGTCTACGGACCCGGCGACGTGACGTGCCTGCCCAGGGGTGAGGCCCGGGGGCTGGAAATCCACTCGGGCTCCTGGCATCTCGAGTACGGCCGGGGATGGACCATGACGGCCATGCCGTTCGCGATGATGGACACCCTGGTGGCCTCCCTGGCGTTCAAACCGGTATGGCAGACCACCGGGGAGTATCTGAAGTTCACCGGGCGTGGAGTCCGGCGGCGCGCCCGAGAGCTCACCGCTCGCCGGGGGCGCGGCGGGCGATGAGCGAACGCGCCGCCGCGGCCGCCACGGGCATGGTCGAGAGCACCGCGATCGCGATCACCATCAGCTCCAGATGTCCGGCGACGACGTCGATGTTGCCGAGGAAGTAGCCCA
>JBEVFK010000115.1:0-34186 GCA_040512325.1 Mycobacterium sp.
AGCCCCCATCCAGCCAGGCAGCCCCCGCAAAAAAGCGGCCGTCGACAAAACCGCCAAAATCCCGAAACGAAAACGCTCCAAAGCCCAACAACGCGCCTACCGCATCGCCGCAGAGCGCGCACTCAACGACGCCTACGTCGCCGACGTCACCAACTCGCCGTTCTCTCAGAGATGCCGGATCGAATCGCCGCGCAGCCAGGCCTGAATGTTCTCCACCGCCTGCGAATACGCGACTGCGTACCCCTGAGCGGTGACGAATCCGACGTGCCCGGTGGCCAATACATTCGGCAGCGTCCGCAACGGATGGGCGGCGGGCAGCGGCTCGGTGTCGTAGACATCGAGTGCGGCGGCACCCAGTGTGCCGGAGGTGAGAGCATCAACCAGCGCGATCTCGTCGACCAACGGCCCGCGAGAGGTGTTCACCAGCAACCCTTCCGGGCCCAGCAGTTGCAGTTCACGGACACCGACGATGCCGCGGGTCCGGTCGCTGAGCACCAGATGCAAAGACACCACGTCGGAGTCGGTGAACAGCTCGTCCTTGGTCACGGCCTGCACACCAAGCGATTCGGCGCGACCAGGGTCCAGATTCGCACTCCAGGCCTTGACCGTCATTCCGAACGCCTGCCCGTACCGCGCGACCTGGGTGCCGATGCGCCCGAGACCGACGACGCCCAGCGTCCGCCCGTGCAGCTCAGTACCCACGGTGACCTGCCAGCCACCGCCGCGGACGGCGGCGACCTCCTCGGGTACATGACGGGCGGCCGCCATCAGCAGGGCCCAGGTATGTTCGCCGGCAGCGTGTTTCGACATGCCGGTGCCGCTGACCGGCACCCCGCGCTCGGCCGCGGCGCTGATGTCGATGGCGGCGTTGCGAGTACCCGTGGTGACGATGAAACGCAGGTTCGGCAGACCCTCCAACACGGCGCGGCTGAAGCGGGTGCGTTCCCGCATCGCGACCACCACCTGCACGTCGGCGAGCTCGGCAACGGTCTCCTGTTCGTCGGCGAACGCGTGCCGGTAGACCCGGATGTCGAAGTGATCGCGCAGCGAATCGAAGTCGCCGAAGTTCAACGCAACGTTCTGATAGTCATTGAGAATGGCCAGAATCGGCTTCATCGGGCCACCGCAGGCTCGGGGGTATCGGTAGTGGAACTGTCCAGTGCCGGAATGCGACGCGCGCGGTACTCCCAGCGCCGCAGCGCTTGCCGGCACGGCGACTCTACGAGCGCATAGCTCACCGCGGCCAGCGCGAAGCCGAACAGCAACGTCAGCGCCAGCACCTTCAGCATGTGCCCGTTGAACGCGAACTCACCGATCATCGGGAACACCATGGCCAGAGCGGCCAGATGCCAGACGAACAACCCATAGGACCAGCGACCCAACGTCACCATGATGGTGCTGCCCAGGATGCGGTGGCGGGTGTCCGGCCGGTCCAGTGCCAATGGCGCCAGCAGCGCCGCGGCCAGCACCGCGCCCATGGCGGTCTTGACGGCGAACTGGCTCGCGGTGCCGGGCACCAATCCTTCCGGACCAGCCACCGGTGAGGCCGCCACCAGGAATGCCGCGACGGCGATGAGCGCCATCACCACTCGCCGGCGGGCGAGCCGGTGGAACAGCCCGACCGGGCTGACGGTGAGTTCGGCGATCAGCATGCCTGCGGCGAACCACGAGATGAACGCCGGCGGCCAGTTCAACGGATTCAGCCCGACGGGCGCGACGGACAAGGCATCAACGGCCCACGCCCACCCCCAGCTGGCCACGGCGAACCCGGCGATCACCGGGATCCGCGCGCGCACCGGCAGCCCGCGGGCAAGCAGGGCCAGCAGCGGCAGCACGAGATAGAAGCCGACCTCGACCGACAGGCTCCACATCTGTGTCAGCCCGGCGGTCAGTGTCAGCGGCACATAGATCTGGGTGAGCGTGAGGTTGGCCCACCACACCGTCGCACTGGCACCGGTGGCGTCCGGCATCAACGACAGGATCACCACGACGGCCACCACATAGCCCGGCAGGATGCGCACCAGCCGGGACCGCAGGTAATGCCCCGTGGGCGGGGTCTGGCGTAAGCCGCGCACCGCGGCGGCGTGCCCCCGCCACAACAGGAAGCCCGACAGCGCGAAGAACACGGCGACGGCGAGGTCGAACCTGCCGAGCAGTCGGCCGTCGACGCCCGAGGAGTGCCCGGTCTGAAAGGCGACGTGGGTGACAACAACACCGATGGCAGCGCAGGCGCGCATTCCCTCCACGGCGGGCAGGAAACTCCGCGTCCCGCCGATCTGTTGGTCGTCCACCTGAGCCAGTGTGCCAACAAGAACCGAACAGCGATAAACCATCGCCTTAGGGACTGCTGTTAGGGTCGACCTCGGTTTTGCCTCAGCTGCTCTGTGACGGAAAGAAGGTACGGCAACTTGAACCGAGCAGTCATGTTGCGTATCGCCGCGTGTGGCATCTTGGGCCTCGGCGCCGCGTTGTTGATCGCAGCGCTGCTGCTGTCCACGTACACCGCGGGCAAAATCGAGCGAATTCCGCTGGATGTCGACACCTCGTTGACGAGCGACGGCACCGGTACGGCGCTGGACCCCGAGTCGCTGGCCGGCGAACGCTTCATCATCGACCAGGATGTTCCGCTGCTCTCCCAGCAGCAGGTGACCGTCGAGTCGCCGTCCAACGCCGACGTGCTCACCCTGCAGGTGGGCACCACCGTGCGGCGCACGGACAAGCAACAGGACAACGGGCTCCTGCTGGCCATGGTCGACACGGTGACCATGAACCGGGAGACCGCGATGGCGGTGTCCGACGACACCCATACCGGTGGTTCGGTGCAGAAACCCCGCACCATCGAAGACACCAAGCCGCCGATCAATGTGGCGCTGCCGCACGAGGGCTTGTCGTACCGGTTCCCGTTCAACACCGAGAAGAAGACCTACCCGTACTTCGATCCGATCGCGCAGCGGGCCTTCGACGCCAACTACGAAGGTGAAGAGGACGTCAACGGGCTGACGACCTACCGCTTCACTCAGAACATCGGCTACGACTCCGACGACCAGTTGGTCGAGCCCATCAAGTTCACGTCGCTCTACGACAACGACGAAGACGGCGTGGTGACCGCCCGCGCGATCCAGTGGGGCCTCGAGGGCGATCCCGAAGAGCCGATCACGATGACCCGCTTCTACGCCGCGCAGCGGACGTTCTGGGTCGATCCGGTGTCCGGCACCATCGTCAAGGCCGAAGAGCACGCCAATCACTACTACGCGCGTGACGAACTGCGACCCGAGATGGCGCTGGCCGACTACACGGTGACCTCGACCGAGGAGACCGTCGAATCACAGGTGGCGGCCGCTCGCGACGAACGCGACCGCATCGGTCTGTGGTCGCGGGTCCTGCCCATCACCTTCACCGCCGCCGGACTGGTCGCGCTGGTCGGAGGTGCGCTGCTCGGCTCGTTCAGCCTGCGCGCCGAAGCCGCACTGGTCGACCCCGGCGAAGGCGGCTTCTTCGCCGGCCTGTCGGGACGGCGTGCCGACGACACCGGGCCCATGCCGGCGGCCGAGGCCGAGACAGAGAAGCTGCCCGCGCAGCGACCGGACCTCCACCCCGACCCGGGTCCGCCCGACCGTCGTTAACCGCTCGCTGGTGCCCGGGTACGCCCTGGCACTGGCGCTGGTGATCACCGCACCACTGCTGGGTCCCGGCTATCTCCTGCTGCGCGACGCGGTGTCCACGCCTCGCTCGTATCTGTCCGACGCGGCGCTGGGCCTGACCGAAGCAGCTGCCCGCGCACTGCCGCAGGACTTCTTCCTGGCGTTGGCGTCGGGGCTTGTCGACGGCGGTGTGATCGTCAAGATCCTGCTCGTCGGTGGCCTCTGGGCGGCCGGGTGGGGTGCGGCCCGGCTGACGGCATCGCTGCTCCCCGAGGCCGGCAGACCCGGCCAATTCGTCGCGGCGACGGTCGCGCTCTGGAATCCCTATGTGGCCGAACGGCTGCTGCAGGGGCACTGGAGCCTGCTCGTGGGCTACGGCTGCCTGCCGTGGGTGGCGCTGGTGGTGCTGCGACTGCGGGCCGGGGAGCCCGGCTTTCTGCAGCTGGCGTTCTGGTTGGGGCTGGCCGGGCTGACCCCCACCGGTCTGCTGCTCGCGGCGGTGGTGGCGGTGGTGTGCCTCGCCGGCCCCGGCGACCGGCCGCGCTGGCACGTCGGTGCCGCGGCCGTCGGCGTGTCCACGTTGGTGGCGCTGCCGTGGTTGGTGGCCACTGTGGCAGCGTCGTCGCTGTCGTCGTTTCAGGCGGTGGGGGTGCCGGGGGTGGAAGCGTTCTCGGCGCGCGCCGAGCCCGGTCTGGGCACGCTGGGCAGCCTGGCCGGGCTGGCCGGCATCTGGAACGCCGAGGCGGTACCCGCGTCGCGGTCGACCATTTTCGCGCTGGTTGCCACGGTGGTCCTGCTGGGCGTGCTGGCTTTGGGAGTGCCGGTGGCGGCCCGTATCCGGGCGGCGGTACCGCTGCTGGTGCTGGCCCTGGTCGCGGTGGTGATGCCGGCGCTGATGGCGACCGGACCCGGCCTGACGGTCACCCACGCGCTGCTGGAAGCGCTGCCCGGGCTCGGCGTGCTGCGCGACGGCCAGAAGTGGGTGGCGCTCGCGGTGCCGGGCTACACGGTGGCGGCCGCCGGGGCGGTGGTGACCGTCGCTCGTCGGGTACCTGCGGTGAAGCCGGCGCTGGCAGCGTTCGCGTGTTGTGTCGCGGTGATCGCGGTGCTCCCCGATCTGGCCTGGGGCGTGTGGGGGAAAATCTCGGCGGTGCGGTATCCGGACGGCTGGGCCGCGGTGGCCGCACACGTCAACGCCGATCCGCGGCCGGTGGCGGTGCTGCCTGCCGACTCCATGCGGCAGTTCAGCTGGTCGGGCCCCGCCCCGGTACTCGACCCGTTGCCGCGCTGGTTGCGCGCCGATGTGCTCACCACCGGAGACCTGACGATCTCGGGTGACACCGTGCCCGGCGAGGGCAGCCGTGCCCGCGCGGTCCAGGAGGTCCTCCTCGAGGGTGCCCCCGCAGACCGGCTCAGTGACGCCGGCGTGGGCTGGGTGGTGCTGGAGGGGAGCTCAGCCGGTGAGATCGGCTCGGCCGCAACCACACTCGCGCAGATACCGGTGATCTACCAGGATTCGGAGCTGACGTTGTACCGGGTGGGCGGTGACGCACCGGGCGCCAGCAGCGGACAGCGGCTGGCCGTGTTGGTGGCGCACGTCGTGTGGCTGGCAGTGCTTCTGGTGGGTGCCGCCGGCATGGTTTTCAGATCACGCCGCTGACGCGCCGCCCGTCGCTGACCGCGTCGAGCACAGTGCGCATGGCCGCCGCGCTCTGCGGCCACGAGAAGTCCCCGCTGCGGGCCTGCGCCTTGTGGCCGAGGCCGGCGCGCAGTTCGTCGTCGCCGAGGAGCTCCTCGAGCCGCTGCACCATCTCGTAGCGGTCGGCGACGAGTACTCCGGTGACTCCGTCGACGATCGAGTCGCACAGCCCGCCGGAGGACTGATAGCCGATGGTCGGCACACCATGCTGGGCGGCTTCGACCACGGCCAGCCCCCAGCCTTCCTTGCGGGACGGCAGCAGGTGCACCCAGGCACGGTGTACCACTGCATGTTTGGTGTCATCATCGACGTGGCCGTGAAAGGTGACGGCATCCGAGATGCCGAGCAGATCCGCATAGTCGATCAGGCGGTCATGCCACCAGCCGCCGCCCACGATATCGAGGTGCAGGTCAGGAATCCGGCCCCGCAGCGCGGCCACCGCGTCGAGGGCGTCCTCGATCTGCTTGTGCGGCACCAGACGCGACAGCACCGCGACCCGCGGTGTCGCTGACCGTTCTGCGCGCAGCGAAGGTTCGGGGGCGGCGTCGAGGCCATTGCGGACCACGGCGATACGCTCTTGTGCCACACCGAGTTCGGCGAGATCGCGGGCCGACGGCAGCGAGACGGTGACGTACTGGTTGCGGCGATGCAGCCACGGCGACAGTCGCGATTCGATGAACCAGCCCACGCGGCCCAGCACCGGACCGGCCACCGGCCACTGCTCGTGATGGCAATGGTGCACCAGCACGACCACTCGGCGGCCGTAGGCCAGCCGAGCCAGGAAGGGGATGCCGTTCTGGGTGTCGATCACCACGTCCGGGCGGGCGTGCCGCAGCGGGCCGAGCCCCACCCGGGCCAGCACCATGGCCAACCCGGCCCAGATGTACACCGAATAGGCATTGCCGCCGCGGCTGATCTGCATCCCGTCGACCACTTCGTGCTTGCGCGAACCCGGATACCGGGCAGTGCGCAACGTCACGTCGACGCCGGCGGCAGCCAGATGGGCACCGATACGTTGCAGATACGCCTCGCTGCCCCCGCCCTGGGGGTGGCCGCTGTCCCGCCAACACAACAGCAGCACGGAGCGAACTCCGCGCCGGCCGTCGAGTGTGCTGGTCATCGCCAGCCAGCCTAGCTGCGTACCGTACGGGGGTGATCGTCACCGATCGACTCGCACGACGGGCGACGCTGGCCCGGTCGGTGCGGTTGTTGTCGCAGTTCCGCTATGAACAGTCCGACCCCGCCCGCTTCTACGGGGCGCTCGCCGAGGACACCGCCGCGATGGTGACCGACCTCTGGGAAGGCGCCGCCGGTGGATCGGCGCGGGGGCAGACCGTTCTCGATGTCGGCGGCGGGCCGGGATACTTCGCGGACGCGTTCACCGCACGCGGCCTGACCTACATCGGAGTAGAGCCCGATCCGCAGGAAATGCACGCCGCGCCGGGGCATCTCGACGGTAACGGAGTGTTCGTCCGCGCGTCGGGCATGGCACTGCCGTTCGCCGACGACAGCGTCGACATCTGCTTGTCGTCCAACGTCGCCGAACATGTTCCGCGGCCGTGGCAGTTGGGCGCGGAGATGCTGCGGGTGACGCGACCCGGCGGGCTGGCCATCCTGTCGTACACGGTGTGGCTGGGTCCGTTCGGTGGACACGAGATGGGGCTCACCCACTATCTGGGCGGCGCGCGGGCTGCGGCCCGGTACACCCGCAGACACGGCCACCCACCGAAGAACAACTACGGCTCGTCGCTGTTCGCGGTGTCGGCGCGCGACGGGCTGGACTGGGCGGCCGACACCGGGACGCTGGTGGCGGCTTTCCCCCGCTACCACCCACGATGGGCCTGGTGGCTGACGTCGGTACCCGGTGTTCGGGAGTTTCTGGTGAGCAACTTGGTGCTGGTCTTGGCGCCTAGGTGAGTTGCTGACTGGAACAGGTTCTCGTTTTTCCGGAATCTCGGTAATGTGACGTCCATGACACAGAGTGTGGACGCGGCGTACAAAACCGATTACGACAAGCTTTTCATCGGCGGCCACTGGGTGGAACCGTCGACCTCCGACGTCATCGAGGTGTTCTCGCCGGCCACCGGCGAGAAGGTCGGTCAGGTGCCGCTGGCGGCACAGGCCGACGTCGACGCCGCCTGCGCCGCCGCGCGCAAAGCGTTCGACGAGGGCCCCTGGCCCACCACGTCGCCCGCTGATCGCGCCGCGGTGATCGGACGGGCGGTCAAGTTGATCGAGGACCGCGCCGAGCTGTTCAAGCATCTCCTCAAACTGGAGACCGGTCAGCCCCCGACGATCATCGACATGATGCAGTACGGCGCCGGACTGGCCGGGCTGCAGTACTACGCCGGAGCCGCCGACAAGTTCACCTGGCAGGACATCCGCGACGGCATCTACGGCCAGACGCTGGTACTCAAGGAGCCCATTGGGGTCGTCGGCGCCATCGTCGCCTGGAACGTGCCGTTCTTCCTGGCCGCCAACAAGCTGGGTCCGGCGCTGCTGGCCGGCTGCACCGTCGTGCTCAAGCCGGCCGCCGAGACGCCGTTGTCGATCAACGCGCTCGCCGAGGTGTTCGCCGAGGCCGGTCTGCCCGAGGGGGTGCTGTCGATCGTGCCCGGTGGGGTGGAGACCGGACGCGCGCTGACCAACAATCCGGAGCTGGACAAGTTCACCTTCACCGGCAGTTCCGCCGTCGGCAAGGAGATCGGCAAGCTGGCCGCCGAGAAGCTCAAGCCCTGCACGCTGGAACTCGGCGGCAAGTCGGCGGCGATCATTCTCGAGGACGCGGACCTGGATTCCACGCTGCCCATGCTGGTGTTCTCCGGCCTGATGAACAGCGGGCAGGCCTGTGTGGGGCAGACCCGCATCCTGGCGCCGCGGTCACGTTACGACGAGGTGGTGGAGAAGCTCGCCGCTGCGGCCGCCGCCATGGCGGTCGGATCGCCCGATGATGGTGCCGCGATGATCGGGCCGCTGATCAGTGAGAAGCAACGCGAGCGGGTCGAGGGTTACATCAAGAAGGGCGTCGATGAAGGTGCCCGCATTGTCACCGGCGGCGGCCGGCCCGAGGGGATGGATTCCGGCTGGTACGTGCAGCCGACGGTGTTCGCCGACGTGGACAACTCGATGACCATTGCCCAGGAGGAGATCTTCGGGCCCGTGCTCGCGGTGATCCCGTTCGACACCGAAGAAGATGCCATCCGGATCGCCAACGACTCGCCCTACGGCCTGGCCGGCAGCGTCTACACCAAGGACTTCGCCCGCGCGCTGGAGATCGCGAAGCGGATCCGCACCGGCACCTACGCGGTCAACATGTACGCCTTCGATCCGGGTGCACCGTTCGGTGGTTACAAGAACTCCGGGATCGGCCGTGAGAACGGCCCCGAGGGCATCGAGCAGTACACCGAATCCAAGAGCGTGCTGCTGCCGTTCGGGTACACGCCGTCCTGAGTCCGAGACGGTGAGGGACGAAGCGGCGAAGGAGCTCAGGACCATGAGCCCAGAGCACTGAGTCCGAGAGGGTGAGGCAGAACTCCTAGCCGACCGCTCCTCCCAGAAGAGCGCGATTCTCCTGGTACATCGCAGTGAGCTCCGGATAGACCCAACCCGGGCCGCCGGTGGTGAACAAGATGTTGGCCGCGGGCGTCCCGTTGGTGGTCGTGACGAGGCCGCGTACGTAGTTGTACAGATTCGTACTGGCTGTGGTGGCGAGCTGCGACGCAAGGTCGAACATCGACAGGTTCGCGCCGGGGACCGGCTGGCTTCCCCGGATGTCGCCGCTGCCGTCCTTGGCCAAGGTCAGGTGGCACTCCTGGAACGGCGGCGGGGGGCCTCCCGGCGGGCAGCCCTCCAGCGGATACTCCTGGGAGAAGTCCATATTGAAGAATCCGGTATGCAGATCAGCCGGGAAGTCGGCCGGGTTGCAGACCGGGAAAATCGGCGGCGCGAGCCGGTAGAGGTCGCCCACGGCGATGTTGCTCTCCACCCAGTTGGTGTGCGAGTAGAAATCCTGTTGGACGTGCAGTAGCGCTCCGAACGCGGCGCGGGCCGCTGGTCCGTCCACCAGATTGTCGCCGGCAGGGCGCGATCCGTTCAACAGCACCGGCGAGAAGACATCCCACGCTATCCGGGCATTGGCGCAGATGTCTCCCGGGTTGGCCGAGTTGTCGAGATGGCGCCAACCTTCGTTCGCAAAGGCATCACTTCCCACGGCACCCCCGCCGGGCGGTGGGCCGACGAGGATCTGCACCAGGGCATCGTTGGTGACCTGATCGGGCGGCAACGCATGACGGGTGACACTCTCGTGGTACCCGATGTAGAACGCCTGGGCGTTCGGCGCCGAGAAGCCGACAAGAGCGACAGCAGTGGTGAGCGCGACAGCGCAGGCGGACAAGGTTGTTCGGAATCGGCGCGACATGGTCATGAAACCTCTACCGGGAGAATGGCTGGGACATGTTAAATTGTTTCGGGACACTACACTTGGTGATTGTCGAATGTCTGGCCAGAGAACGAAATTCGCGGCTGTAGAGACGAAAGTAGTTGGTAAGTCAATTAATTCGTTTTGCTGAGTGTCAGGTGAAATCCAGGGCCTCCACAGTGGCCGTCGGGCCTTCGTGTGTCGGCCGGTTGGCACCGCCGATGACGTAGACGGTGTCGCCGACGGTGGCCACCACCTCGCCGTGCCGCGCCGTCGCGATCGGCGGCAGTGGAGTCCACGTCCCGCCGGCGACGTCGTACATTTCTGCTGTCGTCAGAACCCGGGTGGGTTCCTCGCCACCGATCGCGACGATTCGGCCATCGATGAACGTCGCGCCGTAACTTCCACGGGGAGTGGGCATGTCGACCAATTTCGTCCACTCCCCTGACACCGGATCGAATCGCTCGAACGCCGAGGAGTTCTTGTCGGCGGAGAGGAACCGTCCACCCACCGTGTACACGTACGTCCCGTCGGACACCGCGGCCAGGTGCTCGCGCGGGGTCGGTAGGTCTGCCGCGTCCGTCCAGGCCTGGCCGTCGAAGACCTCGGTCTGTGGGACGAGTTGCTTTTCGTTCTGACCGCCGACGACGACGAGCTTGTCGCCGACGACCGCTGCGGCCCCACCCGCCCGGGCATGCTGAAGGCTGGGCAACTCGACCCAGCTGTTGCCACGAAGCGCAAAAACCTTGTTCGACGCTTGTGCGAGTTCATCGCTGGCGCCCCCGATGACCACCACCTCACCGCGGTAGGTAGCCGCCGTCGCGTGATGCAGGACGACCGGCAGCGGAGGCTGCGGCTGCCACGCACCGGTTTGCGGATCGTAGCTCTGCACTATCTGAAGCGTCTCTCCGTGGTTCATGCCCCCGGCGATCCAGATCTTGTCGTCGAGCTCCGTCCACGCCATCATCAGCCTGGCGGTGGGCGCATCCGGCAGCGACCGCCACTCGGCTGCGGGCTGAAGCGTGCGTGGCGCCAGTTTCATCGACTCCGCCGCGGACGTCACCTGAGCAGCGTCGACGCCGGTCGCGCCTCCGATCGCATAGACCGAATCATCAACCGCCGCAACGGCCATGCCGTGGCGTGCGGTGCCCATATCCGGCAAGCCGGCCCACGTCTTGGTGGCGATATCCATCACCGCGACGCTCTTGAGGACCTGCCCCGCCGACAGGCCCCCGACCGCCACCAGACGCCCGTCGGCGACGGCGACCCCGAAGTCGCTGCGCGGCTGGGGAAGTGCAGGCAACGACGTCCAGGAATCGGCGGCCGGGTCATAGGCCTCGACTGTCGGGAGGTCGGTTCCGTCGGTGCCGCCGACGGCGTAGACCACTTTGCCGTCGGAGGCGGCGCCCAGCAGCTGTCGCGGCGTGGGCATGTCCTTACCGAGCGACCATGAGCTGCCGTCGAAGACCTCGGTGGTGTTGAGCAGCTTTCCATCGGCACCCACACCCCCGGTGACGACCAGGAGATCTCCCACCACCGCCGCCGCGGCTGCCGCGCGGGGTTCCAACAACGGCGGTAGCTCCACCCAGCGACTGTTGATGACCCGCCACACCTGATCGGTCGCGACCTCGGTGTCGGCGCCGTCGGTCCGCCAGCCACCCAGCACCACCGGGTTCCCCTCCCAGGTCACCGACATCGCGTGCTGAACCGGGACGGGGAGATCGTCGCCGCCCTTCCAGTTGTCGATGGCGGGGTCATATCCCTCATGCCGTCCGCTGACCTGGCCGTCGGCCCCGATCCCGCCGAAAATCCAGATGGTGCCGTCGGACTGGGTGGTGGCGGCTGCCTCGCGCGCAACACGCGCATTCGTGATCGGCTGCCAGCCGGCCTGGGTCTCGGCGACGATCGGTTGGCTCGCACTGGCCGTGGGGCCGCTGTTGCCCTGGTCTCGCGTGGTGATGAAGTAGACCCCGCTGACCGCCAGCAGCAGCACGACGGCGGCCGCGGCCGCCGTCAGCATGAACTTGCGGCTGCGCCCCTTCGGCGGCGCCGCTTTCGGCGGCGGGCTGGACTGCTGGGCCGGCCAGGGCATGCTCGACAGCTTCATCGCGAACGGTGTCGGCTCATCCGGTGTCGGCGCCGGGGCAGCGGCCTGCGTCGGTGGCGCTTCAGTGGGCGGTGCGGGTGGACCACTGTGCCCGGGCCCTGGCAGCTGCATCGTCGGCGCGCCCAGTGTCTGCTCTTGTTGACCGCTGACCGGCGCGCTGAGCGCCATCGAATCCGGTATCAGCCCGTTGTGCCGCTGTGCAGCCTGGAGTTCGTGGCCCAATTCTGCCGCCGACGCCTGCCGACCTGCCGGGTCAAGCGACATCGCCTTCTCGATCGCGGCGCACACGTCGGCCGGAATTCCCCCGGGCCGCATGTCGGGCACGGGCGTCGTACCGATCCGCAGGTAGTGCGCGATGAGGTCTTCGTCGGTCTTTCGCTCGTGGGCGGCGCCACCGGCGATCAGCGCATAGATGGTGGCCCCAAGGGAATACACGTCGGACCTGGTGGTGGGGGCGCTGCCGCCCAGCACCTCGGCCGCGGTGTAGGCGATGGTGCCCGTGAAGTACCCGGTCCGGGTTTCGAATCCGCCGACGATGCGCGCGATTCCGAAATCGCTCAGCTGCGGTTCGCCGTAATCGTTCACCAACACATTTGCCGGCTTGATGTCGCGGTGCAGTGTGCCTGCCCGGTGCGCGGTTTCGAGCGCTCCGCACAGTTTCACCCCGATCTTCAGCGCATCGGGCCACGCGATCTGGCCGACCTGACGCATTCGATCCTGCAGGGAGCTGGCCGCGTAATACGGCATCACGATGTAGGGCCGGTTGGTTTCGGTGACGCCGACCTGCAGGATGTTCACGATGTTCGGATGGCCGGAAAGACCGCCCATCGCGTAACCTTCGCGCAGGAATCGTTCTCGGTTGTCCTCGTCGAGGTCGGACGCCATCACCTTGATGGCGACGCTGCGGGCGAGAGCCGTTTGGTAGCAGCGATAGACAACTCCCGCGCCGCCCCTGCCGACTTCGACGGCGTGAGTGAACCCGGCGGCTGCCAACTCGTCAGCAATCCCCCGCCGCCCCGGGGGCGGTGTGTCTTCCTTGCGTTCTCGCGCCATGGGGGAGATCGTCCTCTGATTCGCAGAGATTGCATGACGATCTTGAATATTTACGGTTAAGACATCGCTAACTTAGATTCATTGTGGTTGCAACCGCAAAAGCTTGTGGTGCAACAACTTAGCGAGCCACCGCGAACTGAATGACAGAACTCGCAAATGCCGATGGGCGATCGGACGGCACCGGCTGAAACATTCCGCGGCGGCTCGAGTGTGCGAGCCGGCTGTCTACGCTTTCTCGGCGGCTGATCGTCCGAGACGCGGGGGGAACTGAGCCGTCACTCTGAAACTGAAGCAGCTCAGTTCATTTCATTCCAGAACTGTTCGCGCGGCGAGCATCGACGGGTGGCGCCGGAGATCCGCATCGGCCAGTTGCCGGGAGACATGGGTTGGTTGATCGCGACTGGACCAGTCGGCGCCGTACTTCGGTAGCGCGGAGCAGGTTCGATCTCCCGCCTGCAGGTTGCTGGCTTCTGACGCCAGGATACTTTCCGTTGCAAGGACATTCGGGGTTGTGGTGACGCTGCTCGGCCAAGGCTCGATGCTTCGGACGGCGCAGTAAGGCCTGTCGCCGTGGGCGCAGACCCGTCAGGCAAAAACAGGACGCCCTCTCGGGCGTCCCATCAGGTCGGTATTCATCAGCGGACGTTGACGTAGACCGTCTGCGTGTTCTGCGGGGCGAACTGATTGTCGGCGTTGGGTCCGTAGCCGCCTTCGTTGCCGTTGTTGGTGTTGGTGTGGCTGAACGTGGCGCCTTCACCGACCGACACGACGCTTGCTTCACTCAGCGGGGTGTCGGACTGGCGGTTGACGATCACCTGATAGCCCTGGTCCTGCAGACTGCTGATGGTGTCCTGCGCACTGCCCGTACCGGCCGGGGCGGCCAGGGCGGGGGCGGCGAGTCCGAGGACGCCGGCGGCGAGAGCGGTGGCGGTGAGCGCGGTGGCCGAGATCGTGTTCGTCATGGTGAGTACCTCTGTGCGGGAGCCGAAGTCGGCTCATCGATTGATCTCACCATGCTGTCGCGGCCGGACTCCCCGTACTTGGAGGATGTGTGGAGATTGCCTGGAGATCGCCGGAAGGTCGGTCAGATCAACGGAAACGAGTGGTGTTCGTGGGCGACCTGCCAGCGGCCGTCGTGCTTGCGGAGCCCGAGAGTGAGCCGCAACCGCAGTCCGGGCTTGGCCGTGAGTTCCACCGCGGTGCCGCACCGCAACAGCGCGTACGCGTAGGCCGCGGTGTCGCCGGCGGTGATGTCGAGTTCAACGATGTCGAAGAACGCCCCACCGGCGATGAACTCGAAGAACGGCGGCCAACAATCCCGGTATCGGTCGATCCCCCTGACCCCGCCGTACGGTGGCGGCACGTCGAACATGACGATGTCGTCGGCATGGTCGGCCAGCAGGGCCTCCATATCCCGCGCCTGGATAGCCGCGACCCAGCGATGGACGAGGTCACGGATCTCGGTCTGGTTCTCAGTCATGCCAGTGCAGACCGCACAGGCGCCGACGACTAATCGACATCTCACGGGCTGAGGCCGATTCCCGCCCATGCCGCGTTACGGTAATATCGTTCTCTGTAAACTCGATGCGCATTCTCGACACGAGATTCCCGGAGACGACAATCATGACTGCACGCAGCAGCAAGGCCGCGATCATCGCGGCGGCCCGCACCGCGATCGGAACCGCCCGTAAGGGCACGCTGGCCAACACCCCCGCCATTGAGCTGGCCAAGCCCATCGTGGCTGCCGCGGTCCAGCGGTCCGGACTCGACCCGGCAGATTTTGACGACCTGGTGCTCGCCGAGAGCCTGCAGGGCGGCGGCGACAGCGCCCGCTACATCGCGGTCGACCTCGGCTTCGAGAACATCCCGGGCCTGGCCGTCAACCGTCAGTGCGCGTCCAGCCTCGCGGCCATCGCCGTCGGCGCCGGTCAGATCGCCTCGGGCATGAGCCGGGCCATCCTGGCCGGCGGCATGGAGTCACTGTCGACCATGCCGCAGTTCACCAAGCGCAAGGCCTTCACCACCGGCAAGGACCCCGCCGATTGGGAGCGCTGGGCCCCGATGTCGAATCCGTGGACCGATGACGCGCCGCCCTTCGACATGTCGATCACGGTCGCGCACAACTGCGCCGTGGAGTACGGCATCACCCGCGAGGACCAAGACGCCTGGGCGTTGCGCAGCCACCAGCGCGCCATCAAGGCCATCGACGCGGGCTCGTTCGTCGACGAGATCGTGCCCATCCAGGTGGCTCAACAGGATGGGTCGACGGTCACCTTCGCCGAGGACGAGCATCCCCGCCGCGAGAGCTCATTGGAAGTGTTGTCCGGTCTCAAGGTGCTGCACCCCGAGATCGACGGCTTCACCGTCACCGCAGGCAACTCCTCGGGCACCAATGACGCCGCGGCCGTGGTTGCCCTGGCCGGACCGAACACCCAGCAGAACGTCCTGGCCAACATCCTGTCCTGGGCCTCGGTGGGCGTGGCCCCCAAGCGGACCGGCAGCGGACCCATCTACGCCATCCCGAAGGCGCTCGACCTGGCCGGCCTCAAGATCTCCGACGTCGCGCTGTTCGAGATCAATGAGGCGTTCGCCGCACAGGCCGTGGCGTGCACCCGCCAGCTGGGCCTCGACGAGGAGATCGTCAACGTCTACGGCTCCGGCATCAGCATCGGCCATCCGATCGCCGCCACCGGTGCCCGGATGATCACCTCCGCGATCTACGAACTGCGCCGCCGCGGTGGCGGCATCGGCGTGCTGTCCATGTGCGCCGGCGGCGGCATGGGCTCCGCGATGGTGATCGAGGTCGGTTGACAGTCAGAACGACGCTTCGTCGAGTTCCATCAGCGACAGATCGATGGACTCGATGACGTGCCGGTCCGACCTGAGCCGGGGCAGCACACTGTTGGCGAAAAATGTTGCCACGGCGACCTTTCCGAGGTAGAACTCGCGGTCGTGTGGCGACGGGTTGCCGTCGAGCGCAGTCAGCGCTATCTCGGCATGCCGCAGCAACAGCCACCCCATGATCAGGTCGCCGATCGCCAGCAGGAAACGCACCGACTCCAAGCCGACGCGATACAACTGACGCGGATCCTGCCGCGCGCTCAACAGATAACCGGTGACGGCGCCTGCCATGGCCTTGGCATCGTCCATCGCGTTGATCAAGGACTGCAGCGGCTCGCTGAGCTCCGGCCGCTCGGCGTGCTCTTCGAGAAACGCCTCGACCAGTCCGAGCACATGGCCCAGGGCGGCGCCGTGGTCGCGCGCGATCTTCCGGAAGAAGAAGTCCTGCGCCTGTACCGCCGGGCTATCCGCACACAGTTTTCGACAAGCGAGTTCGGGTCAGTCGCTGGCCGGGAGGGGCTTGGCCTCTTTCAGAGCTAACAAGGTGGCACCGACTGACAGGCTGCCCTTGCCGGCTTTGGTGACCAGCACTTCGGCGCCGGCGTCGTCCACATAACGCTTGCCCATAATGCTGCCGTCGGAGAATTGTGCGTCAATATCGCCGCCGGACTTCTCCGCGTCCAGGGCCACCATGGGCGTGCCGCCGCACCGAAGGTCGTCGAGGCTGTCGGCCGACTTGACCACGATCACCTGGGTGTCGTCGACCTGACTCTGCAGGCGCGTGCCGTTCTTCAGCATGGATTCGTCCTCACTTTTTTGCGGTTGCGCCTTGCAGGCTCGCGACGATCTCGCGGCGCAGGATCTTGCCCGTCGCGTTGGTCGGCAATTCGTCGCGGAACACTACTCGGTCAGGAGTACGCGATCCGCGCAAACTCTTCCGCACATGCTCACGCAGTTCGTCGGGGTCCGGGTCGGTACCGGCGGCCGGGACGACCACCGCCACGATGGCCTGCCCCCATTGCGGATCCTCGACACCGACCACCGCGACCTCGTGCACGTGCGGGTGCTCGACGAGCACCTCTTCCAGCTCGGCGGGCGCGATGTTCTCACCGCCCCGAATGATGGTGTCGTCGGACCGGCCACCGATGAACAGGTAGCCCTCGTCGTCGAGCATCGCGATGTCCTTGGTGGGGAACCAGCCGTCGGCGTCGAGCACCGAACCGACGCCGGTGTAGCGCCCGGACACCTGCTCACCGCGCACGAACAATTCACCGGTTTCCCCGGGACCGAGCACGCTGCCGGCGTCATCGCGGATCTGCACTTCGATACCGGGCACGGGCTGGCCCACCGAGCCCAACCGGCGGGCGGCGGCGTCGTCGGTGTTGCCGTGCGCGGCGCGGTGATCATCGGGGGTCAGGACCGCGATCGTCGAGCTGGTCTCGGTGAGCCCGTAGGCGTTGACGAAACCGACGTGCGGGAGCAACTCGATGGCCTTGCGCACCAGCGGCAACCCCACCTTGGACCCGCCGTAGGCGAGATTGCGTAGCGAATCGAGCTGATACTCACCCGTCTCCAGGATCTTGACGATGCGGTCGAGCATGGTGGGTACCACCGTCGCGGTGGTCACGGACTCGTCGTGGATCAGGCGGACCCATTCGGCGGCGTCGAAGTTGGTGAGATACACCATCTTTCGACCCGCATACAGGTTGGACAGCGCGGCTCCGACGCCCGCGATGTGATACGGCGGCACACAGATCAGAGCGGCGTCGGTCTCTTCCGCCGAGGCGAAATCGACGGTGCCGGTGATGTAGCTGGTCAGATTGTTGTGCGTCAGCTCAACGGCTTTGGGGGTCGAGGTGGTGCCCGAGGTGAACAGCACCACCCCGACGGAGTCGGGGTCGGCGAACTCCGCGGCGGGCTCGTGGCTGCGGGCGGCGGCCAGGAAGGCGTCGGAGTCCATGACCGTCTTGCCCGCGGTGCCGATCGAGTCGGCGTACCGGGAGTCGACAATCACCAGCGGCGCGGGCAACCGCTCGATCAGTGCCTGGATGCCGTCGGCGGACAGCCGGTAGTTGATAGGGGTGAAGGCCCGGTCGGCGCGGGCCGAGGCGAACAGCAGCAGCGGCAGCATCACGCCACCGGCACCCACATAGGCGACGTGCTCGGCGCCGGACTCGGCGATGACGCCGGCGGCCCCGTCGGCCAGGTCGCTGAGCTCCTGGGTGGTCAGCCTGGTGTCACCGGAGACGACGGCCACCCGGTCCGGGTCCCCGGACAGCGCCATCTCCAGCAGCAGCGAAATGCTCATTATCGAATCTCGCTATCAATGCTTGCAGCAAGGTAGAACATGATTCTCCGATTAAACCACAAGCTAGGAGCCCTACTCAGGGACTGGTGACGCTCTTTTGCCACCGCGCGCAGACGAAGTCCCCGTTGACGGCCGACTCGACCAGCGTCCATTCCGATCGCACCGGCAACACCCGCGAACCGGCGCCCAGGCTGCACGGCGCGTAACTGACGATCATCTCGTCGATCAGGCCTTCGGTGACGTACTGCGTGGCGACGTCACCGCCGCCCACCACCCACACGTCCTTGCCCCCTGCGGCCTCGACCAGCACCGGATGCAGTTCGGCCACCGCCCCGGAAAAGGTCTGCACCGGGTGGCCGTCGGCGATGATCTCCGGGCGGTGGGTCAGCACCCACGACGGGTAGTCCACGTACATCCACTCGCCGGGTTCGTTCTTCAGGATCCATTCATAGGTGGCCGATCCCATCACCATGGCTCCGACGGACGCCATGAACCCGTCGATTCCGAACGGGCCGTCGGCATCGATGGCGCGGGTCAACAGCCAGTCCAGGCTGTTGTCGGCATCGACGATGTAGCCGTCGAGACTGGAGGCGGTGTAGTAGACGGTCTTGGGCATCTAACTTCCTCTCATCCATTCGAGGGGGTCGCCGTTGTGGGTGTCGACCCCGAGCTGCGCGAGCATCGCGCGGGCCAGCTGCCTGCGGTGCGCGGAGTAGGTCAGGACGTGCGCGACGATGCCGAACAGCTGGAACGATTCCGGCGGATCACACAACGCGTCGATGACGGTGTCCCCCAGCCGGCCATCGGCGGCCAGCCGGGTGATGGTGGCCGACCAGTGCGCGCCGATCTCGTCGTGGTGGGCCGCCAGCTCGGCCGGGCCGGTGGTGACGGGATCAGTGGCGGTGCGCGCCGGGAAGTCGCGGCCTTCGATACTGGCCAGCCACACTTCCTTGCTCCAGACGAGCGTTCCGAGCACCGCGCCCACACTGGGCTCGGGGCCGTCCCACTGCAGCACCACCTGACCCGGCGAGATCTCTTGGTGCCATTGCTCTTTGGACAACTCCGCCGCCCGGCCGATCAGATACCCGGTGTCAGCGATGTCGTGAGACAGCATCAGCGCTGCGATGTCCGGCTGCGGAGCCGGAGCATCCGAATCGAGCCACAACGAGTGCGGCGGGTGGAAGTGCAGGCCGTTGGGCGCGGGCAGCCGGAACTCGCCGCCCACCTGAGAGGGCGGGGTGCCGAAGCTGCGCCGAAACGCCCGGGAGAACACCTCGGTGGACGACCACCCTTCGGCGGCGGCCACCGCGGCCACCCCCTCCCCACGCTGCAGCCGCCAGGCGGCGCGTTCGAGCATGATCCGGCGGCGCAGCGCGGCCGGAGACTCTCCGGTGAACCGGCGGATCTGGCGGGAGAAGTGGAACTCCGAGACGTAGCTCGCCCGCGCCATCCCTTCGACACTGGAATTGCCGTCTTCGATGCCGTTGTCGAGGGTGGCGTCGAGCAACTCACGCAGGCGGTCCCGTCCACTCACGTCACCGAGTATCGTCGCCGCACCGCGCGCTGGACATGACGATTCCTGCTCACCTACCGATACTGTGCCTGAGATGAGCGACCAGGCCGATATCGAGACCCCCGAGACGATCCTGCACAGGTTCGCCATCGCCCATCTCGAACAGGATGTGGCAGCAGGTATTTCGGTGTCGTCGATGCCGGTGGCCGATCTGGTGAACCCGCTGACGAACGGTCTGGCGATCGGCGCACTGGCGATCCTGCTCGACGCCGCGGGCGGAAACAGCAACCACTTCCGCCGCACACCGGACGAGTGGACGGTGACCAGCGAGCTGGCTCTGGAGATCAGCCCCGACGGCATACCGGTGCTGCTGGCGAGTCCCGACCTGCCCGTGGTCGCCAGCAGCCGTCCTCTCGGTCCGAAAGGGGCGACCGCACTGTCGGTGGCCACGTTGGCCGTCGGCGACGTGGTGATCGGCGGCGGCACGGTGCGCTCGTTCTACCTGCCCGCCGGTGCGGGCATGCCCAGCGGACTACCCGCCCCCGCCCCGCCGAGCCCGCGCGCACCGCTGGCCGACCTGATGTCGATCGGGGTGCTGCCCGAGACCGCAGGCAGCGTCGTCCTGGCCCAGCACGTCGACCCGATCCTGAACAACTCGCTGGGCATCGTGAACGGCGGGGTGGCCTCGGCGGGCCTGGAGTTGGCAGCGTCCGCGGTGATCAACACAGCGGTGATCAACGCCGGTTCCGGTCCCGATGACCTGCTGCGCACCGCGTCGCTGCGGGTGAATTTCCTGAGGCCGTTTTTTGCGGGCGGGACGTCGCGTTATGTTGGCACTTCGATGCGGGTGGGCCGACGCACCGCCGTGGGCGACGCCGAAGCGATCGGCGACGACGGCAAGGTGGCCCTGACCGCCCGCGTCACCGCATACCGCTGACAGGAGAGTTCGCCGATGACCGGTTTCGACGCCCTGTGCGCAGGAGAGCCGGAACTGGCGGAACTGCGGGCGCAGGTCCGGGCCTTCATCGCCGACGATCGGGCCCAGTTCGGATGGTCCCCCCAGGTGGACGCCTGGTTGTGCGGGCCCGACCCGGCGTTCAGTGCCCGCCTCGGCGACGCCGGCTATCTGGGACTGACCATCCCGACGGAGTACGGCGGCCACGGCCTCGGGCACCTGCACCGGTACGTGGTGACCGAGGAATTGCTGATCTCGGGTGCGCCCGTGTCCGCCCACTGGTTCGCCGACCGGCAGGTGGCCCCCGGCTTGCTGACCTACGGCTCCGAGGAGCAGCGCAGGCAGATACTCCCGCAGATTGCGTCGGGCCGCTTCTACTCGGCGATCGGCATGAGCGAACCGCAGTCCGGCTCCGATCTGGCCGCCGCCTCCACCCGGGCCACGAAGACCGACGACGGCTGGGTCCTCAACGGCCACAAGGTGTGGACCAGCGGCGCTCACCTGGCACACCAGATCGTGGTGCTGGCCCGCACCAGCCCGGCCGACCCCGAGCATCGCCATGCCGGCTTCAGCCAGTTCCTGGTGCCCACCGATACCGCCGGCGTGACCATCGATCCGATCGTGACCATGGACGGCGCCCACCACTTCAACGAAGTGGTCTTCACCGATGCCGTCGTTCCGGAGGACGCCCTGCTCGGAGGCGTCGGCGACGGCTGGCATCAGGTGACCGCCGAGTTGTCCTTCGAGCGCAGCGGCCCGGAACGCATCCTGTCGACCGCCCCCCTGTTGTTGCCGTTGCTGCGTGCGCTGGTGGGCCGGGCCGATATCGACGACGGGACCGCCGGGGTGGTCGGGCATCTGGTCGCGCGGCTGGTGTCGCTGCGCCAGCTGTCGGTGTCGGTGGCCCGCGCGCTGGCCGCAGGCGAACCCGCGGCGAACCAGGCCGCGCTGGTGAAAGATCTCGGCACCCGGTTCGAGCAGGACTCCGTGGAGCTGGCTGCCGACCTCCTGGATTTTGTGCACGACGACGACTCCCGGGCCGAGCTGGCCGCGCTGCTGCGCGCCGCGCGGCTGCACGCGCCGATGTTCACGCTGCGCGGCGGCACCAATGAGGTGCTGCGGGGCGTGATCGCGAAAGGAATGGGCTTGCGATGACGAATCCGCTGTCCGGCGGCGTCTTCGCCGCGGCCCCTGAGGACGACCTCGCCGAATTGCGCCAGCTCGTCCACGATCTCGGGAGCCAGTCCGCCGCCACCCGGATCGGCCGGCGCGGTCTGCCCGAAGAGTTCGACGCACCCGCGTGGGCGCACCTCGAGGAGACCGGACTGAGCCGGCTGACCACAGATCCGGAGCTGGAGGCCGGGCCGGGAGAAGCGGCCGTCGTACTACGTGGCTTGGCCCGCCATGCGGTCGCCGCCCCGGTCGCCGAAACCGATCTGCTGGCCGCCTGGCTGGCCGGAGCCGCCGGGCTCGACGTACCCGCCACCGGACCGTTGACGGTGGCGATCGCCGACGCCGAGCGCGACGACGACCGGCTCAAGGGCACCGCCCGTGGCGTGCCGTGGACCCGGGTCGCGGAACGGGTGCTGCTGGCACTCTCGGTGGGCGACGAATGGCTCGTCAGCGCTGTGCATTCCAGCGACCTCGACATCACCGACGCCCACAATCTCGCCGGGGAGCCGCGCGACACCGTGGGCTTCGCGGTACCGGCAGCCGGCGCGGTGCCGGTCGGCGCGGATGTGGTAGCCGAGTTGCGACGCCGCGGCGCCTGGGCGCGGTGCGTGCAGGTGGTCGGGGCGTTGGACGCCGCCGCCGAGCTTTCGGTGTCGCACACCCGCGACCGGGTGCAGTTCGGTCGTGCGCTGAGCAAGTTCCAGGCCGTCCAACATGCACTGGCCGGCATGGCCGGCGAGATCGAACGGGCCCGCGCCAGTGCCACCCTCGCGGTCGCCGCCGCGGCGGACTACGGATTCGACAGTGCGCAAACCGAATACGCGGTGACACTCGCGAAAGTCGCACTCGGTCGGGTGGTCCCCGCCGTCAACACCGTCGCCCATCAGTTGCACGGCGCCCTCGGCGTCACCATCGAGCATCAACTGTGGTCGGCGACCAACCGGGCGCACAGCTGGATCGATGAGTTCGGCAGTACCGGCCAGCACGCGCGGCGGTTGGGCCGGGCCACACTGACCGGACCGGTGGACGACGACGGTGCCCTGTGGGACGTGCTCACCGGCGCCGACCTGCGGACCTGGGCCTGATCAGGCTGGGCCTGATCAGGCGTCGAGAACCTCGGTGATCCGCAGGTGCACGTCGCCGAGTCCGCCGACGTCGATACCGAACCGGTTCATCAATACCTCGAGCACCGCGCTGGCGTTGGCCAGCCGGAATCGCTCGCTGTGCCCATCACGATGATGCACGGTCAGATGGCGGCCGTTGAGGTTGACTCGTGCGTCGTCGGTGATGATCGACGCGGCCAGCCCGGTGACAAACTTGGACGTTGGATGCGTTGAGACATACCAACTTCCGAGCTGTAGGTCGATCAGCGGCCGAGGTTCGTCGGTGAACAGGTACAGCGGGCGCCAGTTGTCGCCGATCAAGGTCTCGAGCGCAAAACCGGCGCCGACCTCCTGCACCCGGTACGGCTCGTGCCGGGTCTGCTGCACCTGCCCGGCGACGAACCGGATGGGCGAGGTGAGAGTCTGCCCGCCGAACCCCACATCCACCAGGTAGCGCTGCTCATCACCGGGGATCCGCACGGCGAGCAATTGATGGGTCAGTGGCGGTGGCGGCCCCTGCAGACCGTCCGGGTTCATCCACACCACCCGGGCGGTCAATGCCTGCGTATCGAAGCCGAGCCCGGCCAGCACGTAGCCCATCAACCCGTTGTGTTCGAAGCAGTAGCCGCCCCGGTGCCGGCGCACCATCTTCTGAAACAACGCCGCCGCACCGAGATCGAAGACGGGCACACCCATCAACGGGTCGAGGTTCTCGAAGGCGATGGTGCGCAAGTGCGCCGACACCACCGCGTGCAGTGTCTCGAGTGTGGGGTCGGTGGGACCGGCGTAGCCGATGCGCGACAGATACCCCGCGATCTCGTCGGGGTCGAGGCCACGCAACGGCTCTACCGTGAGTGCCGGGTGCGTCATGCCCACCATGATGGTGCCTCAACCGGAGTTGAGGTCAAGCGATTTTTACCGGATCAGGTGCCGGTCCATTGCGGCGCTCGCTTCTCGGCGAACGCGACGGAACCTTCCATCGCGTCCTTGGAGGCGAAGACCGGCCCGAGGATCTCGAACTGCTTGGTCCACTGCTCCTCGGCCGACCAGCTGCCGGCTTCGACGATGATCTTCTTGGTGGCCGCCACCGCCAGCGGTCCGTTGGCCGTGATCTTCTCGGCCAGCGCCAGCGCCGCCTCGAGGGCGCCGCCGGGTTCGGCCAGGACATTGACCAGACCCAACTCGTGCGCGCGCTCGGCGGGCAGGTTGTCACCGGTGAGCGCCAGTTCCATCGCCACCGCATAGGGAATGCGGCGGGGCAGGCGCAGCAGCCCGCCGCCGCCGGCGACCAGTCCGCGCTTGACCTCCGGGATGCCGAACGCGGCATCCCGCGCAGCCACGATCAGATCGGTGGCCAGCGCCACCTCGGTGCCGCCGGCCAGCGCGAAGCCTTCGACGGCGGCGATCAGCGGCTTGGCGGGCGGGCTCTGGGTGAAGCCCAGTCCGCGGCCTTCGATGTCGACCCGCTCGCCGCGGGCGAAGGCTTTGAGGTCCATGCCCGCGCAGAACGATCCACCCGCACCGGTCAGCACCGCGACCGACAGGCCGGGGTCGCCGTCGAGGCGGTCCATGGCGTCCGCGAGACCCTGGCTGACCGCCGCATTGACGGCGTTCCTGGCCTTGGGCCGGTTGATCGTGATGAGCAGGATGCGACCGCGCTGCTCGACGAGGACTTCTTGTTCGGGGGCTGCTGATTCTTCGCTCACGAGGCTGATCGTAAACGCCAACTGTAAGGATGACGGGAACTACCCCATGTCGCGACTGACGATCGCCGTTCGTGGGTACACCCACCGCGTGGATGATGATCTGGCTAGGCAAATCGGCACGGAGAAGTTCGTGTCTCTGACCACCTTCAAGCGCGATGGTTCCCCGGTCGCCGGGCCGATGTGGATCGCGCATGACGGCGACCATCTGGAGGTGTGGACGCCGGCCGATTCGTGGAAGGTCAAGCGGCTGCGTCGCGACCCGCGCGTGCGGCTCACAGCCTGTAGCCGCACCGGCAAGGTCGCTCCTGGTGCGCCGGTGCTCGAAGCCACTGCGGTGGTGATCGCCGACCCGCCGGAAGTCGCCAGGGTCGCCGGGCGGATCAAGGACAAGTACGGCTTCGAATTCCGGGTCATCACGTTCGTCGAGGCGGTGCTGGCCCGTGGCCGCAAGACCCGGGTGGCGTTACAGATCAGCTGAGCCGGACAACGCTCTCGGCGACACGTCGCCACCCGGTACGATCAGCGAAACTAGAACACGTTCTAATCCGGCAAGGGGAGCCAATGAACGACATCGCCAAGTGGGATCCCGGCACCACCGAGCGGGTGATGGGCCTGCTGCGTCCGCTGCTCAAGATCTACCACCGGGCCGAGGTGCGTGGCATGGAGAGCTTCCCGGCAGGCGGTGCGCTGGTGGTCGGCAACCACTCCGGCGGCCTGTTCGCCATGGACATGCCAGTTTTTGCGATGGGGTTCTACGACCATTTCGGTTATGACCGCCCGGTGTTCACGCTCAGTTTCGACCTGATCTTCACCGGCCCCACCGGAGACCTGTTCCGCAAGATCGGCTTCATCCCCGCCAACCACGACAACGCCGACGAGGCGTTGCGGTCCGGCGGCGCGGTGATCGTGTTCCCCGGCGGTGACTATGACGTCTACCGGCCCACCAGCGCGCGGAACACCATCGATTTCGGCGGCCGTACCGGATATGTGAGGGCCGCCCTGAATTCCGGCGTTCCGATCGTCCCGACGGTGGCGATCGGCGGCCAGGAAAGTCAGATCTATCTGACCCGCGGCACCGGGCTGGCCAAGGCACTGCGGCTGGACAAGTTGTTCCGCGCCAAGATCCTGCCGATCGGGTTCGGGTTCCCGTTCGGCCTCAACGCGGTGGTTCCGCTCAACGCTCCCCTGCCCACCAAGATCGTCATGCAGGTGCTCGAGCCCATCGATATCGTCGCCGAGTTCGGTGAGGATCCCGACATCGACGAGGTGGACGCCTACGTCCGATTGGTCATGCAGCGCGCGCTGGACCAGCTCAGCAAAGAGCGTCGTCTACCGGTGATCGGCTAGCGGCATGGTCGACGTACCGTTCCTCGACCGGATTTCCGCTGTCGGTGGCCTGCTGGCGACGGTGGTGCGCGCCGGGGTGATCGCGCCGCTGCGGCCGGACAAATACGTGCGGATCATCGCTGCCGCCCAACGCGACGGACTCTCGGTGACAAGCGGTTTCGCCATGTCGGCGCAACGATCTCCGGACCGGGCCGCCCTGATCGACGAGCTCGGCACCTTGACCTACCGGGAGATCGACGAGCGTGCGGATGCGCTCGCCGTCGGCTTACAGGCGCTGCCGAGCGGCGCCGGCACCGTCGGGATCATGTGCCGCAACCATCGCGGCTTCGTCGAATCGCTGATCGCGGCCAACCGGGTGGGGGCCGACGTCCTGCTGCTGAACACCTCCTTCGCGGGTCCCGCGCTGGCCGAGGTGGTCGAGCGTGAAGGCGTCGACGTGGTGATCTACGACGAGGAGTACACCGAGACCGTCGACACCGCGCTGGCCGGCCGTACGGGCACCGCACGCATCCTCGGCTGGGTGGACGGTGACTCCGCTGGTGTCCCGACCGTGCAGTCACTGATCGACACGCACGGTGGCCGGCGGCCGGAAAAGCCTTCCGGCAAAGGCAAACTCATTCTGCTGACCTCCGGCACCACCGGCACTCCCAAGGGCGCCGCCCGTACCGGCGGCGGGGCCAACGAACTGAAAGCGATCCTGGAGCGCGTCCCGTGGCGCACCGACAAGACGATCGTGGTGGTGGCGCCGATGTTCCACGCCTGGGGTTTTTCCCAGCTGGTGTTCGCCGCGTCCATGGCCTGCACCGTGGTGACCCGGCGCCGGTTCGACCCGGAGGCGACGCTGGCGCTGATCGACGAGCACCAGGCGTACGGATTGTGTGTGGTGCCGGTGATGTTCGACCGGATTGTCGACCTGCCCGACGACGTGCGCACCAAGTACAGCGGGCGCTCTCTGCGGTTTGCCACCGCGTCCGGATCGCGGATGCGCCCCGACGTGGTGGTGAAGTTCATGGACCAGTTCGGCGACATCATCTACAACAACTACAACGCCACCGAAGCCGGCATGATCGCCACGGCCACGCCCGCGGACCTGCGGGCCGCTCCCGATACAGCGGGCCGGCCGGTGGCCGGAACCGAGATCCGCATCCTCGATGACACCTTCGCCGAGGTGCCCACCGGTGAGGTCGGTCAGATCTTCGTCCGGAATACCAGCCAGTTCGATGGGTATACCTCGGGGAGCACCAAGGACTTTCACGAAGACTTCATGGCCTCCGGAGATCTCGGTCGCCTCGATGCCGATGGCCGTCTGTTCGTCGTCGGCCGCGACGACGAGATGATCGTCTCGGGGGGTGAGAACGTCTACCCCATCGAAGTGGAGAAGACCCTGATGAACCACGCCGCGGTCTCCGAGGCCAGCGTGATCGGCGTCGACGACGAGACCTACGGCCAGCGACTGGTCGCGTTCGTGGTACTCGCCGACGGTACCGCCGCCACCACCGACGAGCTCAAGCAGCATGTGCGCGACAACCTCGCCAATTACAAAGTGCCGCGGGAGATCACCGTGCTCGAGGAGATGCCGCGCAACAACACCGGCAAGGTGCTGCGCCGGGAGTTGCAGGCGTTGGCCGTACCGGAGGCCGACCGTGGCTAGGCGCGGACGGCGCTGGCCCCTGCTGCGGGCGACGGTCGAACTCGCCAATGCGGCCAACGGCGTCCGTCCGCTGGCGCGCAAGGGGTATGTCACCATTCCGGTGTTCTTCCTGGGCTGGCCCACCAGCGAGATGGCGCCGCTGTTCCTGACCGGCTCGGTGCTCGACGCGGTACGGCGCGGTGTGCGTGGTGATTTTCGTTCCCGGCAGGGCCGCGTAGCGCTGGGGGTGACGGCCGTCTCGTGGGCGCTGCTCGTCTTCCTCCAGCGCCGCAATGTGAAGTCCGAGCCCGTTTTTGATGCGGCACTGCGGGATTCGCTGGGCGAGGACTACCGGTCCATCGCCGAATCGTCACAACCGGCGCAGGCTGGGCGGCGGCACGGGGGCGTGTTCAAGACGGGTTGGTCGCGCCGCCGGTATGTCCAGAACAAGAGCACCGTGCGCTACGGTCCGCATGGTCGTGCCAACCTCGCCGACATCTGGCGCCGTTCCGACCTCCCTCTCGACGGCAAGGCCCCGGTGCTGCTGCAGGTCCCCGGTGGTGCCTGGGCGATCGGGATGCGCCGACCGCAGGCCTATCCGCTGCTGAGTCATATGGCCGAGCGCGGCTGGGTCTGCGTCTCGATCGCCTACCGGGTGAGCCCGCGGCATACCTGGCCGGACCACATCGTCGACGTGAAGCGGGCCCTGGCATGGGTGAAGGAGAACATCGCCGACTACGGCGGTGATCCGGACTTCGTGGCGATCAGCGGCGGCTCGGCGGGCGGACATCTCACCGCTCTGACCGCGCTGACCCAGAATGATCCGCAGTTCCAGCCCGGCTTCGAGGACGCGGACACCTCGGTGGTGGCGGCCGCACCGGTGTACGGCCGCTACGACTGGCTGGACTCCAAAGGCGAAGGGCGACCGCAGTTCATGTCGTTCCTGCAGAAGTTCGTCACCAAGACCCCGTTCGAGGGACACCGGCAGCTCTACGTCGATGCCTCCCCGATCGAGCGGTTACGCAGTGATGCGCCACCGTTCTTCGTGCTGCACGGGACCGACGACTCGATCATCCCGGTGCCCGAGGGCCGCGAGTTCGTCGAAGCGCTGCGCAAGGTGTCGACGTCGAAGGTCGCCTACTGCGAGGTGCCCCACGCTCAGCATGCGTTCGACTTCTTCGGGTCCCCCCGCGGCCACTACACCGCCGAGGCCATCGAACGCTTCCTGTCCTGGGTGCACGCCAAGCGCTAGCGATCTGCTCAGGCCTGCGCCATTGCCTTGTCGATCACCGACAGTTCCTCGGAAAGACCTGCTGCGCGGCGGATCTCGACGAACTCCTCCAGCATCGCCTGCGTGATCTCGTGCGGATCATCGACGGTGGCGCCGTCGGTGATCACCGAGATGTTGAATTCGTCGACATAGCTCCAGACGGTGATGTTCACTCCGCTACCGGAGGTCAGCGGTCCGACGCTGTAGATCTCGGTGACCAGCGCGCCCCCCACCCGGCCGTGCTCGCGCGGACCGGGCACATTCGAGATGTTCAGGTTGAACATCTTGCTCAGTCCGTCGTGGTTGTCCAACCACTTGAACATCGATTCCGCTGCGATGGGTGGCATGTAATTGGACCACCGGCTGATCAGCTCCGGCCCGATCAGATTGTTGCTCTCCTTGGCGGTGACAGCAGCCTCATGCGCACGCTGCACCCGTTCCAGCGGTTCGGCGCTGTCGACCGGGATGGTCATCAGGACACCGGTGAAGAAGTTGCCGGAGATCCGTTCCGTCGAGAAGTCGAAGCTCATGGGTACCGATGCCAACAGCGGAGTGTCGGCCACTCCGTCGTACTGCAACATCAGCTTTCGCAGTGCACCGGCCGAGATGGCCAGCACCAGGTCATTGATGGAGACCCCGAGGTGTTTGCTGGTCTGTTTGATATCGGCAAGCGCCAGCGAAGCGGTGGCGAACCTGCGCTCGCTGGTCAGGGGATGGTTGATGAAGCTCGGTGGCGGGGCGAAGGGCCGGGTGAGCTCCGGCGAGAGCTTACGGCTGCTCTTCCGGACGCGGTTGACACCCTCGGCGGTGTAGCGGACGGTGGCAGGCACTCGGCCGATCTGGCGCAGATGATCACGAAATGCACTGCGCGCGAGCTGGGCTCGGGAAGGCGGCGGGTCAGGGACGTATGCGTCGCTGCCGGCGTCGGGGCCGGGCTGCAGATCCATGCCCTGCGCCATCAGATTGGCCGAGGCCACCCCGTCGGCCAGTGCGTGGTGGATCTTGGCGACCACCGCGATGCGGCCGTCGGCCAGGCCGTCCACCAGATACATCTCCCACAGCGGACGATGGCGATCCAGTGCGGTGCTGGCGATCCGCCCGATCGCCTCGTCGAGCTCGCGCCGCCCGCCCGGTGCGGGCAGGGTCAGCGGCCGGATGTGGTATTCGAGGTCGACTTCGCAGTTCTCGCGCCACATGGGGCGGTGGAACTTCATCGGGATGTCGACGAGTTGGTACCCGAACGGCGCGAGCTTGTAGAGCCGACTGCTGAGCACCTCACGAAATTCTTCGACCCCGAAGGTGCGGCCACCGAGATCTCCGATCTCGATGATGGCGATCTTCAGCGTGTGCATGTGCACTGTGGGTGTCTCGCCATACAACAGAATCGCGTCCCACCCGCTCAATCGCTTCATGCATGGGACGATACAAGCGGGTGAGCCCTAGATGACCTCTTTGGCCGGGATCGATACGTGGTTGCGATGAATGTGGTTCAGGAACAGGCCGATTGCCGTCGCCATCGCCCCGGTACGGGCCCCGTCGGTCATATCAAAGGCGTGACCCGCCCCGGGTAGCTCCATGTAGCTCACCACAGACCGCGAAACCGAGCGCAACCGCTCGACGAAGCTGCGCGCTTGTGCGACCGGGATCACGCTGTCACCGCTGCCGTGGATCACCAGGAACGGCGGGGCGTCCGCGTGCACCATCGCGATGGGTGAGGCCTTACGGAAGACCTCCGGATGCCGGTCGATCTTGCGTTTGACCACGACACGTTCGAGGAAGTCGACGAACCGGGTGCGCTCCACCGTCGACCGATCTTCCCAGCAGTACCGGCCGTAGATGCCGATCACCGCGTCGACCGAGGTGTCCGAGCCCTCCGGCAAACCCCCCTGCAGCTCAGGATCATTGGGCGTCAGGCCTGCCAACGCGGCGAGGTGTCCACCTGCAGACGTGCCGGCGATCGTCACGAAATCGCGGTCACCACCGAAGCGGTCGACGTTGGCCCTGGCCCACGCGATCGCCGCCTTGACATCTGTGATGTGTTGCGGCCAGCGATGATTCGGCGATACCCGATAGTCGATGGACAGGCACACCCACCCGGCTGCGGCCATGTGCGCCATCAGCGCATAACCCTGCAGGATGCGGCTGCCGTGCACCCACGCACCGCCCGGGATGAACAGCATCACCGGGGCCGGTTCCACCGGTAGATCCTTGGGCCGCCACACATCGAGCAACTGGGACGGGCTGTCTCCGTACTGCACCGACGATCGGTGAATGTTCTTGCGGTGCTCGAACACCTTCCACAGCGGAGGGGTGCGCTCCGGCTCGGGCCAGGTGATGTTGAGGTCGCTTGCGGGCACCACCCCGCGTAAGGCGGCGTCGGAGACCGCACGGGTCTGGTCGCGCTCCCGCTGCTTGATTTCGCCGATGCCCGGGGTGAACAGCGATTTGGCCGATGCCGATACGAGTTCGGGCGCCTGCCGGCAGCCCCAGATGCTCATCGCGGTGAGACCGCCCAGAGGTTCCAGGTACTTTCCGACTACGGGTATCGACGTCGATGCGACGCTCATCGCGAGCAGGTAGTCGGAAGGACGGGCCTTCGCCAGCCACCTGGCGCGGGTCCACATCGTCGGTCCGGGGTATCTGACCTCCGGTTCAACTGCCACCACCAGACCCCCCTGATCCTTCGTAACGACAATCTTCCGAATCTGTCTACCACACTGTGACGAAGACCGCACAGTACCGGTTGCCTATTGCGACAAGCCCTGATACAGAGCGGCTTTCACGTCCGGCGGTGTGTCTGCAATCACCCTTCCCCGCGCCTACGTAGGGGGCCGAACTCAGGCACTGGTTCCTAAACTTGATCCAGTCCAGATTAGCGTTCGAACGAGAGGTGCACCCATGGCATTGCTGACGATCGGTGACCAGTTTCCCGCCTACGACCTGCAGGCCGTGATCGGTGGTGACCTGACCAAAGTGGACGCCAAACAACCGGACGACTACTTCACGCGGGTGGGCAGCGCCGACCATGCCGGGCTCTGGCGCGTCGTGTTCTTCTGGCCGAAGGACTTCACCTTCGTGTGCCCCACCGAGATCGCGGCGTTCGGGAAGCTCAACGAGGACTTCGAGGACCGCGACGCCCGGGTCCTGGGGGTCTCGGTGGACAACGAGTTCGTGCACTTCCAGTGGCGGGCCCAGCACGACGAGCTCAAGACGCTGCCCTTCCCGATGCTCTCGGACCTGCGCCGCGAGCTCAGTGCCGCCACCGGAGTGCTCAATGCCGAAGGCGTCGCCGATCGTGCGACCTTCATCGTCGACCCGAACAACGAGGTCCAATTCGTCTCGGTGACAGCAGGATCTGTGGGCCGCAACGTCGACGAGGTGCTGCGTGTCCTGGATGCCCTTCAATCTGACGAACTGTGCGCCTGCAACTGGAAAAAGGGCGATCCCACGATCAATGCCGGCGAACTGCTGGCCGAGGCGGTCTGACAGATGAGTATCGACAACATCAAAGATGCGCTGCCTGATTTTGCCAAGGATCTGAAGCTCAACCTGAGCAGCATCGTCAAGACGACCGAGCTCACCGAGCAGCAGCTGTGGGGTGCACTCGTGGCGACGGCGGCAGCCTCCAAGTCCGAGCGTCTCCTCAAGGAGATCTCCGAAGACGCACTGGACGTCCTCAGCGAAGAGGCCTACCACGCAGCCCTGGGCGCCGCCTCGATCATGGGGATGAACAACGTCTTCTACCGGACGCGTGGCCAGCTCGATGGTCGCTACGACGACCTGCGGGCGGGGCTACGGATGAACATCATCGGTAACCCAGGCGTGCCCAAGGCCGATTTCGAACTGTGGTCGCTGGCCGTGTCGGCCATCAACGGCTGCGGGCACTGCCTGACTGCACACGAGGCCACGCTGCGAGAAGAAGACGTCTCGCGCACAACTATTTTCGAGGCCATCAGACTGGCCTCGATCGTCGCAGGAGTGGGCCAGGCGCTGCTGACGGCCAGCGTTCTGACCTCCGTTTAGCCCGTCCGCGGGCGTGCGTGCGATCCGCGTACGCCCGCGCGGCTGGGCCAAACCCAGAACGACTTGAATGCAAGACTTGTAAGGTCGGACGGGTGGCGATCACCGACTTCCATCCCGAACTCCGCAGCGTGGCGCGTCGTTTGCCCCGCTCTCCCATCCGTCCGGCGATCCTGCCGTTGGTCCGCAAGTTCGAGCGGTTGCAGAAGCATCGCCCCGCCCGCGGTGTCGAGTTGCTGACGACCTCCGACGGGATCAACATCCGGCTGCATCGTCCGCCGGGTCGCACCGAACCCGGACCGGCGCTGCTGTGGATCCACGGCGGCGGGTATGTGATCGGCACCGCGCAGCAGGACGACCGGATGTGCCGCAGGCTCGCCGCCGAACTCGGCATCACCATCGCCGCCACCGAATACCGCTTGGCGCCGGAGAATCCGTATCCGGCCAGCCTCGACGATTGCTATTCCGCTCTGCAATGGCTGGCGCGGCTGCCTGCCGTCGATCCGGCGCGCATCGCGATCGGCGGGGCCAGTGCCGGCGGTGGTTTGGCGGCCGCTCTGGCGTTCATGGTCCGCGATCGCGGCGAGATCACACCCGTGGCCCAGTTGCTGGTGTATCCGATGCTCGACGACCGCAGTGCGCACCACACCCATCTGGACGAAGTCGAGTACCGCCTCTGGGGTCGGCGCTCGAACCTGTTCGGGTGGTCGGCCTATCTCGGTGACGCCGACCCTGCCGTGGCTGTACCCGCCCGCCGCACCGATCTCGCCGGACTGCCGCCGGCCTGGATCGGGGTGGGCACGCTGGACCTTTTCCACGACGAGGACATCGCCTACGCCGAACGATTGCGGGCAGCCGGCGTGCCCTGCGAGCTGGAAGTGGTGCAGGGGGCTTTCCACGGCTTCGACCAGATCGTGGCGAAATCCCTTGTTTCACAAGACTTCTTCGCCAGCCAGGCCGCCAGCTTGCGGGCCGCTTTCACTGAGTAGCCAAGGCCACTTTGAAAACGGCGACTTCTTATTGCGTTCGGCGACGTGGGCGTCGTTGAGTGCGCGCTCTGCGGCGATGCGGTAGGCGCGTTGTTGGGCTTTGGAGCGTTTTCGTTTCGGCATCTTGGCGGTTTTGTCTGGGCCTCTGGGTTTGGGTGTCCCCGGTGTGATGGGGGCTGAGGTGGTGTTGACCGTCGGGAAGAGCAGTCGGCTGGTGGGGATGGTGGTGTAGGTGCGGCCGGTGGGGGTGGTGAGAATGAGTGTGCCGTCGGGTCGTTGGACTTCTGACCAGCCGTCGCGGAAGGTTTTCACCAAGTGGTGGTGGCGGCAATATCCTTTGAGGTCTGAGCCGTGGGTGGGGCCGCCGTCGTTCCAGGCGATGGTGTGGTCGAGGTCGCAGAATTCGATGGGGCG
>JBEVFK010000116.1:0-9910 GCA_040512325.1 Mycobacterium sp.
AGCCCCCATCCAGCCAGGCAGCCCCCGCAAAAAAGCGGCCGTCGACAAAACCGCCAAAATCCCGAAACGAAAACGCTCCAAAGCCCAACAACGCGCCTACCGCATCGCCGCAGAGCGCGCACTCAACGACGCCCACATCCTCGAATGGAACAAGCCCAGGCCATCCGAACCAGGAGAACGATGTTGACTTGTGATCCGTGCCAGCAGAATTGGGGCTACTACCGCCGGCGAATCGAGTCCCCGCGGAGGCTATCCGAACTCGATCACCTGACGGACCGCCTTGCCGGCGGCGAGTTCATCCATGCCATGGTTGATCTCGTCCAGGGTGATCGTCGAGGAGACCAGCGACTCGACCGGAAGCCGGCCGGCGCGCCACAGCTCCACGAAACGTGGAATATCGCGTGCCGGCACCGCGGATCCCAGGTAGCTACCGATCAGCGATCGCCCCTCGGCCACGAAACCCAACGGCGACACAGAAATTCGCGCATCGGGAGATGGAAGTCCGGCAGTGACGGTGCGGCCGCCGGGCGCGGTCAGGGCGATTGCGGTCTCCAGTGCCTTGGGATGGCCGGCCGCTTCGACCACCACCGCGGCCTTGAGTCCGGCGTCTGCAGCCTGTTCAGGGGTGTACACCTCGTGGGCCCCGGCAGTCCGCGCGTCGGCCAGCTTGGCCGGCAGCTGATCCACGCCGACCACCCGGACGTCATCGAGAGCCAAGGCGGTCAGGATCGCGGCCATGCCCACTCCGCCCAGTCCGACCACGGCGACCGTCTGCCCGGGCTGCGGCTTTCCCGCGTTGAGCACTGCGCCGCCGCCGGTGAGCACCGCGCAGCCCAGCAGGGAGGCGACCACCGGCGGCACATCGGCGTCGACGGGCACCACCGACCGCCGGTCCACCACCGCGTAGGTGGCGAACCCGGAGACCCCGAGATGGTGCAGCACCGGCTCGCCGTCTCGGCGCAGGCGTACCGCCCCACTCATCAGCGTGCCCGCACCGTTGGCAGCACTACCCGCCGAGCAGGGCGCCAGGCCGTCGGTGTCGCAGGCAGCGCATGCCCCGCACCGCGGCAAGAAGGTCATGACGACGCGCTGGCCCACGGCCAGATCGGAGCCATCGGGACCGATCTCTTCGACGATTCCCGCAGCTTCGTGGCCCAACAGCATCGGCACCGGCCGCACCCGATTTCCGTCGACCACCGACAGATCCGAATGACACAGGCCGGCGGCTTCGATGCGCACCAGCAGCTCGCCCGCCCCCGGCGGTGCCAGTTCCAGTTCGGCAATGCTCAGCGGCGTGGAGTCGGTGTAGGGCCGCGGGCGCCCGATCTCGTCGAGCACCGCGCCACGAATGGAGAGGGTCATGAGGACCAGCCTGCCGTACCTGCCAGACTCAGGCCATGACCAGCGATGAGCGCTCGTTGACCAGCAGCGATTTCCCCGTGCATTGGCCGGTGCTGACCCGGTGGACCGACAACGACATGTTCGGCCACCTCAACAATGCCGTCTACTACGAGCTGTTCGACACGGCCATCAACGCCTGGATCAACACGAGCACGGGCGTGGATCCGCTGACCGCGCCGTGGCTGGGTGTGGTCGCAGAGTCGGGTTGCCGGTACTTCGCCGAACTGAAGTTCCCCGATCCGCTGATCATCGGCCTCGCGGTGGCCCGGCTGGGCCGCAGCAGTGTCACCTACCGGCTCGCGGCGTTCCGGTCTGCGGCCGGTGAGGCAGACCTCTCCCATCCCGTCGCAGCGGTGGGCCACTGGGTCCACGTCTACGTCGACCGGGACACCCGCAGGCCCGTTCCGATTCCGGACCAGATCCGGGCGCTACTGGAGCCGGCCGTACGGGACTAGCCGCACAGCTGCGTCAGCGTGCCGTTCAGTGCGTCGATCTCGGCCAGCAGCGCGACCTGACCGGGATCGGTGTTGAGCGCCCCGGCGGTGGCTGCGGCACCGAAGTCCATCAGCTTGTTGCCGAAGGCATGCAGCGGGTCAGCCAGCTCGGTGGGCGTCGCGGGCTCCACCCGGGCCAGCACGTACTGGCCGCCACCGATGAGGGCCACCCGCGCGTTGGCGGCCACGGCGAGTGAGCCGGTGACGCCGCCGTCGGGTGACGAGAGATTGGTGTTGTTGGCGACGCCGGTGCGCACTGTGGAGTATGCCGAGCACGCCGTCAACTTCGCTGTCGCCTGCTGCTCAGAGGTGTATTCGGGCACACTGCGCGACTGCAGCCAGGTGTTGACCCAGAGCGCGAGAGCGGCGGCGGCGAGCAGCACCGCGAAACCGGCCAGGATCAGGGCGCCACGCGATCGATGCGCCCCGTTCGGCGGCACTTGCGGCGACGACATGCTCAGGATCGTAATTGTGATCTGCCAACCGGCTCACCCCGAGGCCATCTGATCAGCGATAGTGGTCACCATGCCCACTCCCTACCGCGGTCTGAGCCTCGTCGTAGCGGTGGCCGCGGCGGGCCTCTTCGGTGCGGTGCCGGCAACGGCCGAACCTGCGCCCGACGATTCACTGGTGGGCTCGTCGGCAACCGGCACACCACCAACCGACGCGCCCTTCTCCGTGGGCGACGCGGCCACGGATTCGTTCGGCGGCTATCTCCCTGACGGCGGCACCCTCACCGCCTTCGACGTCGACAACCCCGTCGTGGGGCTACTGGATCCGGCACTGCTTGCCGCGGTGCAGGAGGCCACCCGCGTCGCCGCCGCCGAGGGCGTCACGATGCAGCTCAACTCCGGCTGGCGCACCCGCGGCTTCCAGCAGCGGCTCTTCGACGACGGCGTGGTTCTTTACGGAAGTGTGGACGCCGCAAGGCAATTCGTCGCCTCACCGGAAACCTCTATGCACGTCCAAGGCAAGGCTGTCGATGTGGGTCCGCCCGCGGCCGCGGCGTGGATGTCGCGCAACGGCCCGCGGTTCGGGCTGTGCCAGGTGTTTGCCAACGAACTGTGGCACTACGAGCTGACCGCCGATGCCGCCGGCCTCTGCCCGCCGATGAAGCCGAACGCCACCGGTTAAGCGCCGTGGTGTCGGGCGAATTGGACCACCACGGCCGAGCCGTCCGACCGTGGGTCCGAAGCCGCCGTCAGGCCGCCATCCGGAGCCGCGAAAACGACGTTCGCCTGTCCCAAACCCTCGGTGTGCGGGGGTACCCACTCCACAGCCAGACCGGACCGCAGCAGTGAACTGCGCGCGGTGTCATCAAGATCCGCTTCTGCACAGATGGTTTCGGCGTCGACACCGTTGAGTTGCTGTCCCACAACGGCCCGCGGTGCCGCCACCGCGGCCTCGGCACTGCTGCCCTGCAAGGCACGCAAGAGAAGCTGTGCAATGATCTGCGGCTGGCCCTGGCCACCCATCGTGGACAGCACATGCTTCACCTCATTGTGTTTTAGCGTCATCGTCGGCATCAAGGTGTGCAGTGGGCGCTTGCGCGGGGCGAACACGTTGGGCGAGAGGTGGTTCAGCGAAAAACTACGACCTCGGCTCTGGAAGAGAATCCCGGTTTCCGGATCGATCAGTCCGGAGCCGAACGCGTCGTACACGCTCTGGATCAGCGAGATCGCATACCCGTCGCTGTCGACCGCCGAGATGCCCACGGTATCGCCACCCGGCGCGGGGCCCCCCGGAGGCCCGGCTTCGGCCCAGTAGTTGTTGATCAATGCGTCCACATCGACGGCAGCATGTCGCGGATCAGCCAAAGCGGCTGCGCGCACGTGGTTCCCACGAAGGAACACGTGCATGAGCGCGCCGAATCCATTACCGAGAGCAGTCACGAGCCCCTGGTCCCCCAGAGCTTGCAACGCCCGCAACAGCAGGAATCCGTGCGTGTTCGGAGGGCTGGTCAACACCGTCAACCCGCCGAAGCCGACCTCGAGGGGTTCGGCCAACTCGGCGGCGAACTCCACAAAATCGTCGACGCCCAGCTGGGAGCCGCGTGACCGGAGGTAGTCCACCGTTCGCTCGGCCAGCGACCCGCTGTAGAACGCGTCCGGACCGTCGGCTTGCAGTGCGCGGAACGTATCCGCGAGCGCGGTCTGCCGGAGGGCTTCTCCGGCCCGCAGCGCCCGACCGCCCGGACGGAACACCCGATCGAAATCCGCTGTGCCGTAAAGGTCGTGATTGTCGGGGTCGGCGATGTGATCGGCCAGGGACAGCGGCACCGGCACTCCCGCCGCGGCGTCGGCCGCCGCACTCAGAGTTGTCTGCCACGACAACCGGGTTCCGAGAGTGCGCAGTGACTCCCAGCCCCGGATCCCTCCCGGCACCGTCACGGTGTCGGGGCCGCGCAGCGGTAACGATGATCCGTACCTGCCGCGCAACGTCTCGACGTCGCCCGCCTGGCCCGCCCATCCGGACGCGTTGACGCACACCACACCCCCGTCGGGGCTGCGTACCAGCGCGACGAGATCGCCGCCCAGCGCCACATTGTGGGGGTACACGACCGTGAGCACCGCGGCCGCCGCTATCGCGGCATCGATGGCCGTTCCGCCGGCCCGGAATGCCTGGACGCCGGCGTCTGTCGCCAGGGCGTGCGGGGTCGCCAAAGCTCCGGTGAATGATCTCGACGCGGCACCGGTCACGTGAAACGACTCCTCAGGTGCACGTTTCACTGGTCGGCTCCTCTGCGATCGGGTCATCAGTCAGTCCGCGCACCGGCCCGGCGGCCCGCGCGACGAGAGGGCTGATGGCGGCGACGGCTCCCAGCATCACCGAGACGGTGATGGCACCGGTCGAACCGTAGGCGTCCGTGGCGACACCCGCAATGGCAGTTCCAAGTGCTCCACCCACCAGCGCTGCACTGGTGAGCCATCCGAAGGCCTCGGAGGCCGCGTGTTCTGCCGTCTCCTGCGACACCATGATGTAGAGGACCGACATCGCGGGTGCGAATCCCATTCCGGAGAAGAACAGGGCGGTGAACTGAAGCGGGATGCTGTCGGCGACCCCGAACAGCGCCGTCCCGACGGCCACGACGGTCAATGCCCCCACCACGCCGGCAACGCCGAGTCGTCGGTGCCCGAAGGCCAGTCCGCCGAGCAGAGATCCGACACTCCCGATGGCGATCGCCACACCGGCCATGAGACCACCGCCCAGGTCAGCGATGATGCCCACCTCGAGGGCCATGAACGACGCGACCAGAGCCCCACTGGCGGCGATGGCGAGTATGACGGCCCGGTTCTTCAGGACACTGCCGAACGAGGACGTACTGCTTCCGATGCGTGGCTTGAATCGCTTGGCGCCCAACAGAAACCAGCAGGTTCCGGTGATGGTGACGCCCGCGGACAGGAACAGGGGTGCCGCTGTGGAGACCGAGGCTGCCAGGAACGTCGCGGCCATGGGACCCACCACCCAGATCAGTTCCTGCGCCGTCGTATCGAGCGCGAACAGGGCCCGCACCCCGTCGCGGGGAACCATCTGCGGGTAGAGCGCTCGAATCACCGGCAGCAAGGGCGGTACCGACGCCCCGATGAGCACCCCCAACAGCATGAGCAGTGCCGTCGGGCCCCGGGTGAGAGCGAGCGCCACCATGCCGGCACCGTTGGCCACCGCCGCCACCAGTAACGTCGGCACCATGCCGAACCGTCCGGCCAGGCGAGCCGTGACCGGCATGGCGACCGCTTCGCCCACACTCAGGGACGCCACCACGAGCCCGGCCACCGCATACGATCCGGACATCGACTGAACGTGCAGCAGGATCGCAAGATTGAGCATGCCCAGTGGCAAGCGGGCAAACAGTTGCGAGGCAGTCACATTGAGCACACCCGGCACCCGAATCAGGTCGCGATAGACCCCCATCGACACACTCCCGTCAACTGCTTCACCGGGGCAGCCTCGGCGTGAACGCGCGCGTGGATCCGCTGCCCGGAACGCTCAGTACCATTTCACAACCTCGGCCCGGCACCTGACCCAGCAGCGGTTCGGGCCGGCGGACAAGCCCACCGACTCCGCATTTCCACCGTGTTAAAGGTGTGAACCGATGCGTCAAGACCCTTGCGTCTCGGCGTCCTAGGCTATTAACGTCCGCCATTAAGCAATTCGCTAAGCACTTCTTAACGAAATGAGGCCCGTGCTCTCCGAACCCACGGTGGCCACCGCCAAGGTCGACGAAGTGGCGCGTTCCATGCTCGGCGACCGGCTCCGGGCCGCCCGGGAACGCGCCCGACTGTCGACCCGGGAGGTAGCGGCGCGGGCCGGGGTGAGCGCGAGTTTCATCAGCCAGCTGGAGAACGGCAAGTGCGGAGTCTCCGTCGGCGCGCTCAAGCGCATCTCGGCTTCGGTCGGCATCTCGGTTGCCGACCTGCTCTCGGACGAGGCACCCGTCTCCCGGCCTGTTCTGCGGGCTCATGAGCGGCCGATCTTCTCCAGCGACAGCGGACTGGAGAAGCTGCTGCTCTCACGTCCGCCCATCCACCAGCTCGAGGTGTACGAAGGCACATTCGCGGTGGGCGGCTCGACCGGACCCGAGGCCTACGCTCACGACGACGCGCAGGAAATGCTGTATGTGCTGACGGGCCACGTCGAGATGACCATCGGTTCCGACACCCTGATCCTCGGCCCCCGCGACAGCGTGGAGTACCTCTCATCAGTCCCCCACCGTGCCGTGAACATCGGTGCCACCACGGCTCAGGCCATGTGGATCACGTCGCATTTCACGCCGCCGATCGACACGAATCCGCTGAGCGCGCTTCCCGCACACCAGATGAAGGAATGACCATGGCTACTCCCGACCGCCTGCTGATCACCGGGGGCCACGTCTTCACACCCGCCGGAATCGTCGAAGAGCCCGTGCTCATCGAGGACGGCATCATCACCGCGATCGGTGCGGACGCACTCACCGCATCCGGTGCCGTCGAGATCGACGCCGGCGGCGGCCTGGTATCGCCGGGCTTCCAGGACTGCCACATCCACCCGTACCACGCCGGTCTCGACATGATCGCCTGCGACCTGACCCCATATGTCACCGCCGACGGCTACCTCACCCGCATCGCCGAGTACGCAGCGGCCAATCCCGAGCTGACCTGGATCAGCGGCGGAGGCTGGTCCATGGACTCTTTCCCAGGTGGGCTGCCGACCGCCGCCGCCCTCGACACTGTTGTTCCCGACCGGCCGGCCTTCTTCCCCAACCGCGACGGCCACGGCGCCTGGGTCAACACGAAAGCCCTGGAGATCGGCGGTATCGACGACGCGACGCCGGACCCGTTCGACGGTCGTATCGAACGTGACGCCGACGGCCACGCGATCGGGACGTTGCAGGAAGGCGCCATGGGCCTTGTGGCCCAGCACATTCCGCTGCCGAGTCAGGATGACCTGGACGAAGCGCTCAAGATCGCCCAGAGGCAATTGTTGGCGTGGGGGGTGACCGCGTGGCAGGACGCCATCGTCGGCGCCACCAATGACACCCCCGACACCCTCGACTCGTACTTGCGTGCCGTGACCTCGGGCGTGCTGAAGGCACACGTGGTCGGTGCGCTCTGGTGGGACCGCAACCGGGGGCTCGAGCAGATTCCCGAACTCGTCGCCAAGCGCGAGCGTGCGCTGGCCAGCGGCTTCGCGGCCACCACCGTCAAGATCATGCAGGACGGAGTTGCCGAGAACTTCACGGCCGGCATGCTCGAGCCCTACCTCGACGCCTGCGGCTGCCCCGGCGAGAACACGGGCAAGAGCTTCGTCGACCCGACCACCCTCATCGAAATCTCCACGCAACTGGATGCTTTGGGTTTCCAGCTGCACTACCACGCACTCGGCGACCGGGCCGTGCGCGAGTCACTCGACGCGATCGAAGCGGCCCGCGCGGCCAACGGCGACACCGACCTCCGGCACACGCTGGCGCACATTCAGGTGATCCACCCTGATGACATCCCCCGGTTCGCCGAACTCAACGTGGTGGCGAACATGCAACCGCTCTGGGCGCGGCACGAGGCCCAGATGGACGTATTGACGATCCCGTTCCTCGGCACCCGACGGGCCGCGTGGCAGTATCCCTTCGGTTCACTGCACCGTGCCGGCGCACCGTTGGCGTCGGGCAGTGATTGGCCGGTGAGCACCGCGAATCCGCTCGAGATCATCCACACCACCGTCAACCGGGCCCCCGCGGGAGCCACCGGGCCGTCGGCACTGCCCTTCCTCGGCGAGCAGGCACTGTCCCTGGCCGACGCACTGATCGCGCACAGCCTCGGCACCGCCTACCTCAACCACGACGAGCAGCGCTCGGGAAGCATCGAGCTGGGCAAGGCCGGCGACATCGTGATCCTCGACCGTGACATCTTCGCCGCCCCGGTCGCCGAGATCGGTTTGGCCACAGTGGTTTACACGATCATCGGCGGCGAGGTCGTCTATGATGCGACCTCGGCGCTGGTGTCGGCATGAGTATGGTGGATCTGACCGCCGAGACCACCGCGCCTCTCACGGCCGCGCCCGGGTCAGTCGAATTGCGCTCGCTCACCAAGGCTTACGGGTCCGCCGTGGCCGTCGACAACCTCTCCCTCGACGTGCGGGCCGGCGAGTTCATCAGCCTGCTCGGGCCGAGCGGGTGCGGCAAGACGACGACCTTGCGGATGATCGGCGGATTCGAATTTCCCGACGACGGCTCCATCCAGATCTCGGGCCGCAACGTCGAGAACCTGCCCCCGCACAAACGTCCGGTGAACACCGTATTTCAGGCCTACGCCCTGTTCCCGCACATGAAAGTGGCGGACAACGTGGCCTACGGGCTACGCCTCTCGGGCGTGCCCAAGAGCGATATCGCCGACCGGGTGAGCCGCGCCCTGGACATGGTGAGAATGACGGCCTTCGCGTCCCGTAAACCGGCGCAACTGTCCGGCGGCCAACAGCAACGCATCGCACTGGCCAGGGCCCTGGTGAATCGGCCGGCTGTGCTGTTGCTCGATGAACCGATGAGCGCGCTGGACCGGAAACTGCGGGAGGAGATGCAGGTCGAACTGAAACTGCTGCAGAGCGAACTCGGCACCACGTTCATCTTCGTCACGCACGACCAGGAGGAAGCGCTGTCGATGAGCGATCGGGTGGCGGTGATGAAAGACGGCCGGATCGAGCAGATCGGCACGGCCTCAGACGTTTACGATTCGCCGGAGTCGGCGTTCGTGGCGGGGTTCATCGGCAGGCAGAACTCCTTCACCGGCACCATCACCTCCTTCGACAGCGCGGGGGTGAGCGTCCACACCGCAGGCCTCTCGCTCTACTCGTCACGCCCCACCAAGGGCACCGTGCCTGCTGCCGCAGGGGCCGAGGTCACGGCCGCGATCAGGCCGGAGTCGGTGGTGGTCACCACCGCGGCGCCGCCAGACGCCCAGGAGTCGGCACCTCCGGTCAACTCCGTCACCGGCACACTGCTGGGCGTCTCCGAACTGGGCCACAGCTTGCAGCTGGTGGTCCATACCCCCAGCGATGATCAGATCCTGGCCCGTCTGCCGCGCGCCGCCAACCCACCTACCGAACTCGGATCGCCCGTGGTCTGCGCGTGGTCGGCCGAGTCCGTGCGGATCTTCACCTCGTAGCCGCCCGCTTCCCGCCCACCGTCTCCCCGACCCGACCTGGAAGTCACCCCATGAATCAGCAGGAACCCGTCCGCATTCTCATTCCCGAAGCCCTGAAGAGGTCGCTGAGCCGCCGAACTTTCCTGGGCGGCACCGCAGCCGTGGGACTGGGCGCCTTCCTCGCCGCGTGTTCGAGTTCGTCGGGCGGCGGTGAAGCCTCCTCCGACGGTCTGAACATCTACACCTGGGGCGAGTACGACGACCCCGCCGTGCTGACGGATTTCACCGCGGCCAAGGGCCCGAAGATCACCGTCGACTCCTACGGCTCGAACCCCGAGATGATCGCGAAACTGAGTGCGGCCAAGGGCACGACGGGCTACGACATCTGCGTGCCCACCCACTCGT
>JBEVFK010000117.1:0-9270 GCA_040512325.1 Mycobacterium sp.
ACGCTGACTACATCAAGAACATGATCACCGGTGCCGCCCAGATGGACGGCGCAATCCTGGTGGTCGCCGCCACTGATGGTCCGATGCCGCAGACCCGCGAGCATGTGCTGCTGGCCCGCCAGGTCGGCGTGCCCTACATCCTGGTCGCGCTGAACAAGGCCGACATGGTGGACGACGAGGAGCTCATCGAGCTCGTCGAGATGGAGGTCCGCGAACTGCTGGCCGCCCAGGAATTCGACGAGGACGCCCCGGTCATCAAGGTGTCGGCACTCAAGGCACTCGAAGGCGACCCGACCTGGGTCAAGGCCGTCGAGGACCTGATGGATGCCGTCGACGAGTCGATCCCGGATCCGATCCGTGAAACCGACAAGCCGTTCCTGATGCCCGTCGAGGACGTCTTCACGATCACCGGCCGCGGCACCGTGGTCACCGGTCGCGTCGAGCGTGGCGTGATCAACGTGAACGAGGAAGTCGAGATCGTCGGCATCAAGCAGACCGTCACCAAGACCACGGTCACCGGTGTCGAGATGTTCCGCAAGCTGCTCGATCAGGGACAGGCCGGCGACAACGTTGGTCTGCTGGTCCGTGGTGTCAAGCGTGAAGACGTCGAGCGTGGCCAGGTTGTGGTCAAGCCCGGCACCACCACGCCGCACACCGAGTTCGACGGCAGCGTCTACATCCTGTCGAAGGACGAAGGCGGCCGTCACACGCCGTTCTTCAACAACTACCGCCCGCAGTTCTACTTCCGTACCACGGACGTAACCGGTGTGGTGACGTTGCCGGAGGGCACCGAGATGGTGATGCCCGGTGACAACACCGACATCTCCGTGGTGCTGATCCAGCCCGTCGCCATGGACGAGGGTCTGCGGTTCGCGATCCGCGAAGGTGGCCGTACCGTCGGCGCCGGCCGGGTCACCAAGATCAACAAGTAAGTTCCTTTACTGCCGAAGCGGCGCTCACCCGAGAGGGTGGGCGCCGCTTCTGTGTTGGCGGCTTTTGGGTCACGGGTGTGCGGTTTACGACGGGACGCGCCGGTGGTCGTGTAGTACGACGCACACCCGTGGCCTGTAACGCCCGTGCCGAGAGCGCGATGAACCAAGCAACGTCCGAGTGGTAATCGAAGGGTTCAGATTTCGTGTTGCGTCGTTTTGCTGCTGTTGCCGGTGCCATCGCCGTATCCGGAGCTGCGTTGGTCAGTGTGGCTGGTACCGCCGCAGCCGAGCCGCTGTGCCCCGACCTGCACTGGATCGGCGCAGCCGGTTCCGGTGAGCGCGGTGCCGAGGCCTCGATGAACGGCGGCATGGGACGGGTGATGTACCAGTCCCTCCTCGAATTCCAGCAGGAAGCCGCCAGCCAGGGCCGCACGGTCACCGCCGAAGCCGTCGTGTACCCGGCCGTCGAGGTGCCGCTCGAGGGTGGCCTGCTCGACTGGGCCGGCTTCATCGGCAGCGTCGACGAGGGCTCTGCCGCGTTGGCCGCGCAGTACGCGAGGTTCGTCCAGCAGTGCCCGGGAAGCAAGGTCGTGCTCGCCGGCTACTCCCAGGGCGCGATGGTGGTGCACCGCAACCTGCTGCCTCTGGCTGCCAGCCCGAATCTCTCTGCCGCGCTGTTGATCGCCGACGGCGACCGACGGCCCGCAGACCCCACCCTGAACCTGGGCACCGCCTACACCGTCCCTGGCACCCGCCTGGGCGTGGCCCAGGACTGGCCGATCCTGGCTCACGCCCCGGCTGCGCTGCCTGTGTCCGTCGGCAGTCGCACCATCAGCGTCTGCGAGTACGGCGACCCCGTATGCGACTTCGACCCCGAGGCCGACGAGGACGACGAAGTGTCGGCCCAGGCCATCGCGGTCCACACCAGCTACGCCGACGGTGACTACAGCTGGGTCGCTCCGCTGTACCAGGTCGCCGAGATGACGCCCGCGCCGGTAGTGATTCCGCCGCCGCCGGCGCCCGTTCCGGTGGCTCCGGTACCGGGTGCGCCCGCGCCGGGTCCGAATGTGGATTTGCTGCAGGGTTACTGACCAACTTGCCGTTACGCTGACCCTGAAACCGACTGGTCGAGGGGTACCGGCGTATGGCAACGTTCTGGCGTTATGTCCGAATCCAGGCATTCGTCCTGCTGTGCGGCATCGTCGGCCCCGTCTTCCTGGCCAGTTACTTCTTCCTGGGGTCCGACCCGACCCTGAAGTGGATGTTCTGGACCGGGCTGTTGATCACCGCCGCCGACGTACTGATCGCGCTGGCCATCACCGGCGCCGGCACCCGCAAGGCAGCCAAGACCGAGTACCTCGAACACCAGGGTGTGCTGGCGTTGGCGCAGGTGACCGGCGTTCACGAAACCGGCACCCGGATCAACGATCAGCCGCTGGTGACGATCGACCTGCGAATCCAAGGCCCCGGCCTCGATACCTTCGACAGCCAGGACAAAGTGCTGGCCTCGCTCAACCGACTGCCGATGATCACCGGACGCCGGCTGGCGGTCATCGTCGATCCCGCCACCCTGGAATACCAAATCGACTGGAACCGAAGCGCTTTGGTCAGCGGGATGATGCCGGCGCAGTTCACGTTGGACGAGGACAACCGGACCTACGACCTCTCCGGTAATGCGGAATCGCTGATGGAGATCATGCAGATTCTCAAGACCAACGGTGTGCCGCTGGCCGATACCATCGACATCCGCTCCAACCCGGTGGTGCGCCAGCAAGTGATGGACGTGGTCCGTCGGGCCGCCGCGAAGAGAGACTCGACGCCCGTGCAGGATGCGCCACCGGTCCCCGCGTATCAGCCCAGGCCACTGGCGCCGTCGGCGACCGCGCGGCTGCAGGAGTTGGAAACCCTGCGGGCCACGGGGACCATCTCCGACACCGAGTACACCGCCAAGCGCGCCCAGATCATCGCCGAGCTGTAAACGGACAAACTATTGCCGTTGCCACCGGGTGCGCGTTAACTGAATTGCGGCGTTCAGGACGAGCCCAGATCGACTAGGCCGGGGGTGGCCGATGGCGAACACCGACACAGACGTTGTGCCCACTGACCAGAAGGTCAGCCTGCCGACACTGACGGCCATGGTCATCGGCTCGATGATCGGCTCCGGAGTGTTCCTGCTGCCGCGGCGATTTGGCGCCGAAACCGGAGTGCTCGGTGCCATCATCGCGTGGACCATTGCCGGCGCCGGAATGCTGATGCTGGCCTTCGTCTTCCAGCGGCTGGCGATGCGCAAGCCGGACCTGGACGCGGGGATCTTCGCCTATGCCAAGGCGGGCTTCGGCGACTACGTGGGCTTCAACTCCGCGTTCGGGTTCTGGGCGTCCGCATGCGCAGGCAACACGTCCTATTGGGTCGTCATCATGACGACGACGAGCGCCCTGTTCCCCGCGCTGGGCGCAGGTGACACGGTGATCGCCGTCGTCGCGTCCTCGGTGGGGGTCTGGCTGTTCTGCTATCTGATCATGCGCGGCGTCAAAGAGGCGGCGGTGATCAATCGCATCGCGACGGTGGCCAAGGTGGTGCCGATCCTGGCGTTCATCGTCATCGCGATCATCGCCTTCGAGGCAGGCATCTTCGTCGACAACTTCTGGGGTGACGGCTCCTTCGGATCGGTCTGGGAACAGGCCAAGGGCACCATGCTCATTACGGTGTTCGTCTTCCTGGGCATCGAAGGTGCCAGTGTGTACTCCCGGTTCGCCCGCAAGCGCGAGGACATCGGCCGCGCCACCGTCATCGGATTTCTCTCTGTGCTCAGCGTTTTCGCGTTGGTGACGCTGGTGTCCTACGGAGTGCTGCCGCAGGACGAGCTGGCGGACATCGACCAGCCGTCCATGGGCTCGGTCCTGGAATCCATTGTCGGACATTGGGGTTCGATCTTCATCAGGGTGGGCGTTGTCCTGTCGGTGCTGGGAGCCTATCTCGCATGGACGCTGATGTCGGCCGAGATCCTCTACATTCCGGCCAAGTCCGACGACATGCCCCGGTTCCTGGCGCGCACCAACAACAACGGCGCCCCGGTCACCGCGCTGATCATGGCCGCCGGCCTGATCCAGTTGCTGCTCATCCTGCTGCTGTTCACCTCCGAGGCCCTCGATTTCATGCTGGACCTCACGGCGGCACTGTCGCTGGTGCCGTACCTGCTGGCGGCGGCCTACGCGGTGAAGCTGACGGTGACGAGGGAGACCTACGACGACGGCGGCTCACTTCGCACCGATGGTGTGATCGCCGGCATCGCAACGTTTTACACGCTGTTCCTGATCTACGCGGCGGGTCTGGACAAGCTGCTGCTGTCCTGCATTCTCTACGCGGCAGGTGCCGGGCTCTACGTCATGGCGCGGCGGGAGCGCGGGCTGCGGATCTTCACCCCCGCCGAAGCCGTGTTGTTCGGCGTCATCGTCCTCGGCGCCGTCGCCGGCGTCATTTCCCTGCTCACCGGGGCCATCGAGATCTAGCCGTCGAAAGGAAACGACCATGACCGCATCTGCCGCGTACGGTGTGCATTCCGAGGTGGGCAAGCTACGCAAGGTGCTGGTCTGTTCGCCGGGGCTGGCCCATGAACGGCTCACCCCGACCAACTGTGACGACTTGTTGTTCGACGACGTGTTGTGGGTGCAGAACGCGCGCCGCGACCATTTCGACTTCATGGACAAGATGCGCGACCGCGGTGTCGAGGTGGTCGAGCTGCACAGCGTGCTCACCGAGACGATGGAGAACCCGGACGCGAAGGCGTGGCTGCTGGACCGCAAGATCGTGCCCAACGAAGTCGGATTGGGTCTGGTGGAGGACACCCGGTCATTCCTGGACGAGCTGAAACCCCAACCGCTGGTGGAACTCCTGATCGGCGGCATGTCCACCTCGGACCTGCCCGCGGAACTGCAGTCCGGCTACCGTGCGCTGGCCCGGGAAGCCGCCGGTGTCACCGAATACCTGATGCCGCCGCTGCCCAACACGCTCTACACCCGCGACACCACCTGCTGGATCTACGGCGGCTTGACGCTCAACCCGCTGTTCTGGCAGGCCCGGCACGACGAGACCCTGCTGATGAAGGCGATCTACGAATTCCACCCCGACTTCGTGGGCTCGAAGGTGTGGTGGGGCGATCCTGAAAAGTCCTGGGGCATGGCCACAATCGAAGGTGGCGACGTGCTGGTGCCCGGTAACGGGGTGGTGATCATCGGGATGAGTGAGCGTACGTCACGGCAGGCCATCACGCAGGTGGCCGCCGAGTTGTTCGCCCAGGAGGCTGTCGAGAAGGTGATCGTGGCGGGTATGCCGAAGCTGCGGTCGGCGATGCACTTGGACACCGTGTTCACCTTCGCCGACCGCGATGTCGTGACCATCTACCCCGAGATCGTCGACTACGTGCAGTCGTTCACCTTGCTGCCGTCGGACACAGCGCCGCGGGTCCACGTGATCGAGGAGAACAAGCCGTTCGTGGAAGTGGTGGCGGCCGCGCTGGGGCTGGGCTCGCTGCGGGTAGTGGAGACCGGCGGCACCCGCTACGACTCGGAGCGTCAGCAGTGGGACAGCGGCAACAATCTGGTGGCCGTCGAACCGGGGGTGGTGTTCGCCTACGACCGCAACACCCACACCAATTCGCTGCTGCGCAAGGCGGGGGTGGAGGTGATCACGATCGTCGGCGCCGAGCTGGGCCGCGGTCGCGGGGGTGGGCACTGCATGACGTGCCCGATCATCCGGGACCCGCTCGACTAGTCGGGATTTACTAGAACACGTTTCAGTTCGACTGCTAGCGTGGTGCTGTTCTCAGAAGCGAGCGTGCGCAAACCCCGGGGAACGATTGGCGTGTTGTCCGGGGACACGCACGCTCGCGCTTATAGAAAAGGACCATGTGATGACCGCAGGCGGACCGTTGGACGGGCGAGTGGCATTCGTGACCGGGGCCGCCCGCGGCCAGGGCCGCGCACATGCGGTCCGGTTGGCCACCGAAGGCGCGGACATCGTCGCCATCGACATCTGCGGGCCGGTGTCGGACACCATCACCTATCCGTCCGCGACGTCCGACGAGCTCGCCGAGACCGTGCGACTGGTCGAGGAGACCGGCCGCAAGATCCTGGCCCGCGAAGTCGACGTCCGCGACCTGGCCGCTCAGCAGCAGGTGGTGGCCGATGCCATCGAGCAGTTCGGCCGCCTCGACGTCCTGGTGGTCAACGCCGGCGTGCTGAGCTGGGGCCGGATGTTCGAGATGTCAGAAGAGCAGTGGGACACCGTGATTGCCACCAACCTCTCCGGGGCGTGGCGCACGGTACGGGCCGCGGTGCCGGCCATGATCGAAGCAGGCAACGGCGGCTCGATCATCATGGTGAGCTCGTCGGCGGGGCTCAAGGCCACCCCCGGCAACGGCCACTACTCGGCGTCCAAGCACGGCGTCGTCGCGATCACCAACGCCCTGGCGCTCGAAGTGGGCGAGTTCGGGATCCGGGTGAACTCCATCCACCCGTACTCCATCGACACCCCGATGGTGGAACGCGACGCGATGATGGAGGTGTTCGGTAAGCATCCCAGCTTCCTGCACAGCTTCGCGCCCATGCCGCTGCACCCGGTGAACCACGAGGGCAAGAAGGGCCTGCAGGAGTTCATGACGCCCGAGGAAGTGGCCAACGTGGTGGCCTGGCTGGCCGGCGATCAGTCGATGGCGATCTCCGGCTCGCAGATCGCCGTGGACCGCGGGGTCATGAAGTACTGAGCGTCATGGAGTACTGAGCGTCAGGACGGCAGGATCAGCACCGGCACCGGACTGTGCCGCACGATCTTGGCGCCGCGAGAGCCCAGGAAGACGGTCTTGATCCCGGGCCGGGCCGTGGTGCCGAGCGCGAGGATCTCACCGTCGAGCCACTCGACCGCGTCCAGCGCCTGATCCCAGCCGTTGCCGGTGACCACCTGCAGCTCCACCCGGTCTTCGACGATGCCGTCGATCTTCAGCTGGGACAATGCATTTCGGGCATGCGCGGCCCACTCCGTCAGGATCGAGTCCTCGGCGTGCAACCCGACCTCGGGTGGGTACATGGTGCGGCCCCGGATGGCGAACGACACCACCCGCAGGGCGATGTCGAGGTTGTCGGTGAGCGCGGCGACACGCTTGACCACCTCGACCGCCTCCGGGGTGCCCGGGTACCCGACGGTCAATCGGGTGAGCCGGCCGGCGTCGCAACTGCGGTACCCGCGCGGGCTGATGGCCAGTGGCACCGGCGACGAATGCAGCAGCCGGTCCGCGGTGGATCCGAGTACCACCTGTCCGAGCTGGCCGCTGGCCGCCGAACCCAGCACCAGCACGTCGGCGTTGAGCTCCTCGACGGCCTGCACCAGCCCGCCCGACACCGACCGGTGCGCCACCCGGTGGAAGTGGACGTCGATGCCGGCGGTCATGGTCTGCAGGTACCTATTGGCTTCGTGCTGCGAGTCGGCGGCCAACTGATCGGACCACTGGGCGTACTCCGCATCGATCCGGGCGGGGGAGGGCGTCAGCCACGGCCGCGGGACGACGGTGGTGACCGTCAGCGACGTCTGCAAGGTGCGGGCGGCCTCGACCGCCAGGTTCAGTGCCGACATCCCACCCTTGCCGGCGAGGTAGCCGACGACGACGGTCACCGGACGTCCTCGACTCCGGGGGCGGCGGTGGCGATGATGCCGTCGCCGCCGTCGTTGAGTGCGCTGTGGTGGCGGCTCCAGAACACGTAGAACAACAGCGCCACGCCCACCCAGATGCCGAACCACAGCCAGGTGTACCAGTGCAACCCGTACAGGACGGCGCAGCAGGCGGCGATGGACAGCACCGGGGTCACCGGGTAGAGCGGCACTTTGAAGGCCCGCGGCAGGTCGGGCTCGCGCATCCGCAGGATGATGACGGCGGCGGAGACCACGATGAACGCGACCAGGGTGCCGATGGACACCATGTCGAGCAGGTAGTCCAGCGGGATGAAGCCGGCCAGGATGCCGGTGACCACCGCGACGATGATGGTGTTGTTCACCGGGGTCATGGTGCGGGGATTGACCTTGGCGAACATCGAGGGCAGCAGCCCGTCGCGGCCCATCGCGAACAGGATGCGGGTCTGGCCGTACATCACCACCAGGGTCACCGAGAAGATCGAGATCACCGCGCCGGCAGCGAGAACCGTGCTGGCCCAGGTACTTCCGGTGATGTTTTCCAGGATGACCGAGAGCCCGGCACTGGCTTGCTCCTCGGAGCCGAAGTCAGCTGCGGGCTGGGAACCGATGCCCGCGAACGCCACCAGCAGGTAGACGCTGATCACGATGACGAGTGCACCGATGATGGCGCGGGGCATGGTCTTCTGCGGATCCTTGACCTCATCCCCGGCGGTGGACACCGCGTCCAGACCGATGAACGAGAAGAAGATGGTGCTCGCGGCGGCGACGATGCCCGCCGGGCCGGCGTCCCAGAACCCGGCGAAATGGTCGGCGTTGAAAGCGGTGATCGCGATGACGACGAACATCGCCAGCACACCGAGCTTGATGATCACCATGATGGTGTTGACCGCGGCCGATTCGCTGGCGCCGCGGATGAGCAGCAGTGCGCACATGACGATCAGGGCGATCGCAGGCAGGTTGACCGAGCCCGGTGTTTCGTCCCACGGAGCGGCCGTCAGCGCCTGCGGGATCTGCACACCGAACAGGTTGTCCAGCAACTTGTTCACGTAGCCGCTCCAGCCGACCGCCACCGCGGAGATGGAGACGCCGTATTCCAGCAGCAGACAGGCGGCCACCCCCATGGCGACGAACTCGCCCAGCGTCGTATACGCATACGAGTACGTCGACCCCGACACCGGCACCGACGATGCCAACTCGGCGTAACACAGCGCCGACAGGCCTGCCGCGATCCCGGCGAGCAGGAACGAGATGAGCACCGCGGGGCCGGCTTCGGGAACCGCGTCGGCCAGCACGAAGAAGATGCCGGTGCCGACGGTGGCCCCCACCCCGAACATCGTCAGCTGAAAGGTGCCGATCGTCCGCTTCAAATGATCGGAAGCGCCATGTGCCACCGGCGCGCCGATAACGGGGCGCCGTCGGCGCATCTGTTGGGTCAGGCTGGCGGTCGGTTGCGATCCAGCTGAGGGCATGGTGCCTCCTGTTCGGCCTACAAGGCGCTCCATTCGGTTATCCGTGCATCGGCCAGCGCGGCGGCGAACTGGTCGACTGCCCAGTCGATCTCGTCGCGCGTGATGACGAGCGGCGGGGCGAATCGCAGGGTGGAACCGTGGGTGTCCTTGACGAGCACACCGCGGTCCGCGAGCGCCAGGGTGATCTG
>JBEVFK010000118.1:0-30257 GCA_040512325.1 Mycobacterium sp.
GCCAGCGCAAGACCGGTGGCGATCGACGGCGCACGGCCGTGGATGGAGTGCAGACCGTAGGTCTCGAGGTAATACGGGAAGCGGCTCGAGCAGCCGATGCCGCTGACGAACACCATGTTCTCGCGACGCAGCCCGAGTTCGGGCAGGAAGTTGCGAATGGTGTTGAGGATGACGTAGTCACCGCAACCGGGGCACCAGCGGACCTCCTGGTCGCTGGTGAAGTCCTTGCCCTTCATGGGCTTGTCGGTGGTGGGCACGCCACTGGTCTTCGACACCGGGGTGAGGCCGAGATCCTGCTGGTCGACCCCGTTGATGCTGCCCATCAGATCAGTCATCCGTCTGCTCCTACTGCTACATCGCCGTCTGCTGTATCGCCACCGACGGACTTGGTTTCCTGAAGGACGGCGGCCAACCGGGCGAGTTTGCCTTTGTCGCTTTCCTTTTGCGCCAACGTGCCGTCGAGCGCGGAATCGATGATCCCCTCGACCTCATCTGCGAGGAACGCCATGCCCTGCACCTTCGTCACCGACTGCACGTCGACCAGGAATCGGCCGCGGAGCAGAAGCGAGAGCTGGCCCAGGTTCATTTCCGGCGCGATCACCTTGGGGTAGGCGCGCAGAACTTCTTCGAGGTTGGCCGGGAACGGGTTGAGGTACTGCATGTGGGCGTGGGCGACCTTGATGCCCTTGCGCCGCGCCCGCCGGCAGGCCTCGCCGATAGGACCATAGGAGCTGCCCCACCCGACGATCAACAGTTCGGCTTCACCACTCGGGTCGTCGACCACCAGGTCGGGCACCTCGATGCCGGCGATCTTCTCCTGCCGCAGCCGGACCATCAGATCGTGGTTGGCCGGTTCATAGGAGATGTTGCCGGTGCCGTTGGCCGACTCCAGGCCGCCGATGCGGTGCTCGAGGCCGGGGGTGCCCGGGATCGCGAACTGGCGAGCCAGGGTCTCGGGATTGCGCGCGTAGGGCTGGAACGGATCGCCCTCTTCGACAAATGCGTGCGCGATCGGGGCATAGGTGGAGATGTCGGGGATGCGCCACGGCTCGCTGCCGTTGGCGATCGCGCCGTCGGACAGCACGATCACCGGCGTGTGGTACTTGATGGCGATCCGCACTGCCTCCACCGCGATGTCGAAGCAATCCGACGGTGACCGGGGCGCGATGACCGCGACCGGTGATTCGCCGTTGCGGCCGAACATCGCCTGCAGCAGGTCGGCCTGCTCGGTCTTGGTGGGCAGCCCGGTGGACGGGCCGCCGCGCTGAACGTCGATGATCACCAGCGGCAGCTCGGTCATGACGGCCAGGCCGATGGCCTCGGATTTGAGCGAGATGCCGGGACCGGAGGTGGTGGTGACACCCAGCGACCCGCCGTAGGACGCCCCGATGGCCGAACCGATGCCGGCGATCTCGTCCTCGGCCTGGAAGGTCAGGACGTTGAAGTTCTTGTGCTTGGACAGCTCGTGCAGGATGTCCGACGCCGGCGTGATCGGGTAGCTGCCCAGCATCACCTGGATGCCGGCCAGGTGCCCGGCCGCCACCAGCCCGTACGACAGTGCGGTGTTACCCGAGATCTGGCGGTATTCACCGGACTTCAGCTTCGCCGGCGCCACCTCGAAGGTGGTGGCGAACGCCTCGGTGGTCTCGCCGTAGTTCCAGCCGGCCTTCAGCGCGAGCACGTTGGCCTCGGCGATGTCGGGCTTGCGGGCGAACTTCTCCCGGATGAACGTCTCGCTGGTCTCGATGGGCCGGCCGTACATCCACGACAGCAGACCGAGCGCGAACATGTTCTTGGCGCGCTGGCCGTCTTTCTTGGAGGCGCCGATCGCCTCGACAGCGCCCAGTGTCAGCGAGGTCATCGCGACGGCCTGCACGTTGTAGTCGGACAGCTCCTCGGACTCCAGCGGGTTGGCCTCGTAACCCACCTTGGCCAGGTTCCGCTTGGTGAACTCATCGGAGTTGGCGATGATGAGGCCGCCGCGCGGCAGGTCTTCGATGTTGGCCTTCAAGGCGGCCGGGTTCATCGCCACCAGGACATCGGGGCGGTCACCGGCGGTCAGGATGTCGAAGTCGGCGATCTGGATCTGGAACGACGAGACGCCCGGCAGGGTGCCCTGTGGTGCCCGGATCTCGGCGGGATAGTTGGGCTGGGTGGCCAGGTCATTACCGAACAGCGCGGCTTCCGATGTGAAGCGGTCGCCGGTGAGCTGCATACCGTCGCCGGAGTCGCCCGCGAACCGGATGACGACCTTCTCCAGCTTTTGCCGCGAATGCGGCTTCTTCTCACTATCTACCGGAGCCACGAACCCGCCTTTCACCACTGACTGCGTTGCACTCTGGATACGGCGTACCCCGGCGCTGTCCGCGCGAACGCACCGTCGAGAAATTGCCCACCAGAGTTGATGTCACTCGTAGTACCGATTAAAGCACTTTCCTTAGGTAGGCCTTCACGCTGGACCCACCCGACACGCCGCCGCGCGGCGGGCGAAACGGCTGCTCAATACCCCCAGCGCCCCCATCAGTGAGACAAAACTGTGGTTTTCGTCACTTTTGCTGGCCGCCAAACTCTAAGAATCGGTACGTACGCGCCGGTAACTTGGCCCAGTTTCATGCTGAGCAACTGCTCAGCGTTACATTTTCACCCGGGAATGTTGTACGGCGTCACGACCTGAACCGCAACGGACCGCACCGGCTCCGCGGGTAGGGCGCCTCGCTCTTGAAGGAGCGTCCGTAACGCCAGCCGGGCGTCGGCGCGCAGATCGTTGTGCAGCACCACCGAGATGCGCCCTTCGCGCAGCAGCCGTCGATTGTCGGCATCGAGGTCGTGGGCGATGAACACCTTGCAGGCCCGGCCCAGCCGATCGAACGCCGCGACCGTCGCGGTATTGCCGCCGCCCACGGAGTACACCGCCTCGATCCCCGGGTGCTGCCGCAGCGCGTCCAGGACCAGACGCTCGTTGGTGGCGTCGATGCCGTCGCTGTCGGTCACGTCGATGACGGCCAGACCCGAGCCCCGCAGCCCGGAGCGGAAGCCGACCTCACGCTCCCCCTCGCCGCGGAAGACGTTTCGCGAAAGCGTGATCAACACCGCCGGCCGGCCCGGATCAGCCGGCGCCAGCCACTGGCGTAACAGGTAGGCCGCGGTGACCCCGGCCGCGTGGTTGTCGATCCCGACGTACCCGCACCGCCGGCTGGCCGGCACGTCGGTTGTATAGGTCACCACCGGAGTGCCGGCGTCGACGAGGTGGTCGACGGCCGCGGCCACCTCCGGCTCGTCTGGTGCCTTGAGGATCACCCCGTGGCTGCCGCGCAGATTCATCAGCTGCCCCACCGTGGCCGACGTCGACCCGCTTTCCCAGAGATGGAACCGGGCGCGCAGCATGGCCGGGGCAAAGGACGGCAGTTCGGCCTCCACCGCGGCCCGAAACGCATCGGAAAACCGCGTGGGCGTCTGCATCACCACGTCGATGAGGTAGCGCCGGCCGTTGAGCCGAAGCTGTGCGCGCTGCTTGTCCAGGTCCGTGATGGCCTGCGCCACCTCGGCGCGGGTGTTCTCGCGGACGCCGGGCCGGTCGTTGAGGACCCGATCCACCGTGGCCTCGCTGAGCCCGCACTGCTGGGCGATCTCCCGGACCTTGTACCGGTGCGCCATTCGCCCTCCTTCGGGGATTTGTGGAGTTCGAGCGGCGCTCAGCGCCGCGGAGACTCCACAGATCACCCTAGAGTGCTGAGGTTTTTTTGATGGGTTTCTGGTGTTGATTGTGGGCGGGAGCACAGCAAGACTTCATCCATGCCGAGTTCATCCCTGACAGCGCACCGCGCCTGGATCGAGGACGATGACTGTCGCCTCGAGGATTTCCGTGCCTTGGTGCTGCGCTCGACCGATCTCGCCGACTATCCGTTCGCCCACGGCGTTCGTGACGGCGTGCTGGTCTACGCGGCCGCCTCCCTGGCAGCTGCGGATCGCCGCGCTGTGCAGCGCGAGCTGATCAGTGCCCTGAGCGACGGCCCAGGGGTGGTGATCGTCGAAGGCGCGTTCGAGATGGCCGTCGTCGACGCGACGACCGCGGCCTTCGACGAGCTGATCGATGCCCAACGCGCCGGCGGCACCGCGGCAGGCGATCACTTCGGCAAACCGGGAGCCAACGACCGGGTGTGGAACGCGGCTCAGAAGCTGGCGTTGCACGCCCCTGAGGTGTTCGCGGAGTACTACGCCAACGATGCGCTGGCACTGGTGTCGCAAGCCTGGCTGGGCCCGCGTTACCAGGTGACCTCGCAGGTCAATGTCGTCAATCCCGGTGGAGCGGCGCAGGTTCCGCATCGTGACTACCACCTCGGCTTCGTCAACGCCGATCAGTTGTCGGCCTACCCCGCGCACCTGCACCGCATGTCGGCTGCACTGACCCTCCAGGGCGCGGTCGCACACTGCGATATGCCGGTGGAGAGCGGGCCCACCATGCTGCTGCCCTACTCGCAGCAGTTCGCCGGAGGCTACATAGCCTTCTACCGACCGGAGTTCATCGAATTCTTCGTCGAACACCAGGTCCAGACCCCGCTACGCAAGGGTGACGCCGTGTTCTTCAACCCCGCGCTGTATCACGGTGCCGGAGAGAACAAGTCGTCCGACATCAAACGGATGGCGAACCTGCTGCAGGTCTCCTCGCCGTTCGGCCGGGCGATGGAATCTCTGGACCGCACCGCCATGGTCGCTGCGGTCTACCCGGCCCTGCGGGCGATGCGGACGTCCGGGCGCTCCCCGCGGGACATTCTCAACGCCGTGGTGGCGACGGCTGAGGGCTATCCGTTCCCCACCAATCTCGACCTGGACCAGCCGATCGGGAGCCTCGCGCCGTCCAGCCAGGTCGACGTCGTACTCGACGCTCTGGCAAGCGATTCCACCCCTGAACAACTCGATGCCGCCCTGCGGGATCAGAACGAACGGAGAATTCCATGACCACGCTCGGACTCATCGGCCTCGGCCGCATCGGGGCCTTTCACACCGAGACGTTGATCGGCCTGCCCGAGCTCGACGGCCTGGTCATCACCGACGAGCGCACCGAGCTCGTCCGGCAGATCGCCGACAAATTCGGCGCCCGGCCGGTCGACTCGGTGGAGGCGCTGTTGTCGGCGGGCATCGACGGTGTGGTGGTGGCGGCGGCGACGCCCGCGCACGCTGAGCTGACGTTGGCTGCAGTGGAGCGGGGCCTGCCCACCTTCTGCGAGAAGCCGGTGGCGTCCACGGCCGAGGAAAGCGCCCGGGTAGCCGCGGCGATCGCCCGCTCCGGCGTGCCGGTGCAGATCGGTTACCAGCGCCGCTTCGACGCCGCCTTCGCCGCAGCCAAGGCCGCCGTGGACAGCGGGTCGCTGGGTCTGCTGCACACCGTCCGCAGCACCACGATGGACCCGGCTCCCCCGCCGCTGGACTACATCAAGGGATCCGGCGGCATCTTCCGCGACTGCGCCGTGCACGATTTCGACGCCCTGCGCTGGATCACCGGCCAGGAAGCCGTCGAGGTGTACGCCACCGGCAGCGTGCAGGGCGATCCTCTGTTCACCGAATACGGCGACGTCGACACCGCCGCGATCATCGTCCGGTTCGACCGCGGCACTCTCGGCCTCGTCTCCGCCGCCCGGTACAACGGTCGCGGTTATGACTGCCGACTCGAGGTGCACGGCTTCGACGACACCGTGGTGGCAGGTTGGGACCAGAGCGTTCCCGTGCAGAACTCCGACCCCGATACCGACTTTCCCAGCGGGATGCCGCACCACTTCTTCATGGACCGGTTCACCGAGGCCTTCCGCACCGAGCTGAGCGGCTTCGTGAAAGTGGTTCAGGGCGGCCCGATTCAGGGTGCGACCGTCGCCGATGCCGTGGAGGTCGCCTGGATCGCCGAAGCCGCGGCCGAATCCCTGCGCCGGGGTGCCCCGGTACGCATCGAGGAGGTCCGCAAGTGAGAATCGCCGGCGCCCCGATCTCGTGGGGGGTATGCGAAGTCCCGGGCTGGGGCTACCAACTCGACCGCGACCGCGTGATGGCCGAGATGCGGCAGGCCGGTCTGACGGCTACCGAACTGGGCCCCGACGGCTTCCTGCCCGGCGATACCGCCGAGCTCACCGCCTTTCTCGACGGCTTCGGCCTGTCGTGTGTGGGCGGGTTCGTGCCCGTGATCCTGCACGACGCCGGCCATGATCCGGCCGATGACCTATCCGGACCACTGGACTCGCTGGTCGCCGCCCATGCCGACGTCGTGGTGCTCGCGGCCGCGACGGGCACCGACGGTTACGACGCCCGGCCCGATCTCGACGACGCGCAGTGGGCGACGTTGCTGGGCAACCTCGACCGGTTGGCAGGCATCGCCGCGGCCCGCGGGCTCAAGGCCGTGCTGCATCCGCACGTCGGGACCATGGTGGAAACCCGCGCCGACGTGGACCGCGTGCTCGCCGGTTCGGCCATTCCGCTGTGCCTGGACACCGGGCATCTGCTGATCGGCGGAACCGACCCGCTACAACTGACCCTGCAAGTGCCCGAGCGTATCGAACATGCGCACCTCAAAGACGTCGATGCCGCACTCGCCCACAAGGTCCAGCGCGGCGAGCTGACCTACACCGAGGCCGTCGCCGCCGGCTTGTACGTCCCACTGGGCACCGGGGATGTCGACATCGCCGGCATCGTCAAGACGCTCGAAGACGGCGGCTACACCGGCTGGTATGTCATGGAGCAGGACAACATCCTTGCCGGTGAACCCGAAGGGGACGGCCCGCTGGCTGATGTGCTGGCCAGTGTCCGCTTTCTGCAAGGCATTTCGTGACGTTACGGATCGGGGTGCTCGGCGCGTCACGGATCGCCGAGTCCGCGATCGTCGGACCGGCGGCCGAGTTGGGCCACCGCCTGGTCGCGGTCGCCGCACGCGATCGGGAGCGGGCGGCGGTTTTCGCCGACAAGTATGGCGTGGAACGGGTCCTGGGGTCCTACGCGGAAGTGATCGACGACGCGCAGGTCGACGTCATCTACAACCCGTTGGCCAACGCCCTGCACGCGCCCTGGAACCTCGCGGCCATCGCGGCGGGTAAGCCGGTGCTGACCGAAAAGCCGTTCGCCGACAACAGGTCCCAGGCCGCCGAAGTGGCCGCCGCCGCCGAGGCGGCAGGCGTCACCGTGCTGGAAGGCTTTCACTATCTGTTTCACCCGGTGACCCAGCGCGCACTCGAGCTGGCCGGGGACGGCACGGTGGGTCAACTGCAGCGCATCGAGGTGTCGATGACGATGCCGGAGCCCGCCGATACCGACCCGCGCTGGTCACTGGAGTTGGCCGGAGGTGCGTTGATGGACCTGGGCTGCTACGGCCTGCACATCATGCGGACCTTCGGCGCGCTGGCCGGCGGAGCTCCTAAGGTCAGCTCTGCGAGCGCGGTGCAGCGCACCCCCGGCGTCGACGAAAGCTGCTCTGTCGAGCTGTCATTCCCGGACGGGGTGGTCGGCACATCGACTCACACCATGGTGTCCGACGCCTACCGCTTCACGCTGCGGGTGTTCGGCAACCAGGGCGACGTTCTGGTGCATGACTTCATCAAGCCGAACGAGGACGACCGGGTCACCATCACCACGTCGGCGGGTACCCGCGTCGAGCAGTTGGGCAAGCGCGCCACCTACACCTACCAGCTGGAGGCGTTCGCCGCGCACGTCACCGACGGCGCCCCGCTGCCCATCGGCACGGCAGATGCGGTGGCCAACATGGGGTTGATCGACGACGCCTACCGAGCCGCAGGCATGGAGCCTCGATGAGTTCTTTCGACCTGGCGGTCTGCGCCGAGATGGTTTTCACCGACCTGCCCTTCACCGAACGGGTACGGCGCATCGACGAGCTCGGGTTCGCCGTGGAGATCTGGAGTTTTCACGACAAAGACCTGGCGGCCCTGGCGGCCACCGGCGCGCGGTTCTCGTCGATGACGGGCTACCTGCACGGCGACCTCTACGACCCGGAGGGCGCACAGGAAGTGGTGCGAACCGCCGGCGAAGCCATCAAAGCTGCTGCCGTGCTGGGTGTTCCGCGCCTCGTGGTGCATCCCGGCGAACTCGTCGACGGCAACGCCGCGCGGCCCGAGCACCGGCCCACCGGCCCGATGTGGTTCTCGGCGCAGCGAGGACTGGCGGCACTCGGCGAGCTGGGCGCCTCCGCCGGGGTGACCTTCTGCCTGGAGAACCTCAACACGATCGTCGATCATCCCGGCGTTCCGCTGGCCCGGGCCAAAGACACCCTCGCGCTGGTCGAATCGGTGGACCATCCCAACGTCAAGATGATGCTCGACCTCTACCACGCCCAGATCGGCGAAGGCAACCTGATCCAGTTGGTGCAGCGGGCCGGTGCGGCGATCGGTGAGATTCAGGTGGCCGATGTTCCGGGACGGTGCGAACCGGGGACCGGGGAGATCAACTACCGCGCCGTGGCACGGGCGCTGCGCGAGAGCGGCTTCCGCGGTCCGGTGGGGCTGGAGGCGTATGCAGCAGGCGACAGCGTGGCCGCGCTCGATGCTTTCCGGGCGGCGTTCAGCACCTGAACGCGGCGCTGGGGAATGTCAGCTGGCGGCTTTGAGGTTCGGGCTGGCCCAGCGAGAAAAACACACCTTCGACCGTGCTGTGACCGGCTGTCCGTCAGAGTGATCGAAGCGCTCCGCCAGCTTGTGCAGGCTGAGCGTGATCGCCGAGGCGTTGCGGTCGGTGTCGCCGCCGAACATCTCATCGAACAACGGGATGACGGCACTGCCGCAATCCAACGACTCGGTGACCTCGGTGGTGCCGTTGAGTGTCTCGGCCAGTTCCCAGCGCCACTTGCGAAAGTACGAGTCTTCCCACTCGATGACCCTGTCCACTTCCAGGGATGTCACGGTAGAGGTGGCCTGATACGGCATGCCGGACTGTTGCAGACTCACGGTGAAGCTGTCGCCGATTTCCAGTCGTTCCGGGCCGAGCACCGGAACATCACGCATGGCTCCGGCACCGTCCAGTTCGCGGAACCGCCGCGGGTTGGTGATCAGAGCGAACACCTGCGCAGCAGTAGCTGAGACCTCGACACGCCTCGCGACAATGCTGGGGCCGGCGTCTACATCGACGACATTGACCATGCCAGGGACATTACCCGCAAACGAGCAACGCTAACCTCGCCGAACAGCGCTGGTAAGACATGAATTTGCTGAGAAAACAGCAAGCGTTTCCCAAGAGCGGCACAGTCGAGACGGCGCCGGGAACCCCGCTCCGCAAACCCAGCAGGGTACGAGTCGACGCCAGAGCAGTCAAAACGAACCCGTGCTCAGCCCACCATGCGCTGTGACCGACGTCGTGGTGAGCGCCTCGACTCGACCGCCAGTTCGTACTGAAACGGTTGCCAGACGGTGATCTGACGTAGGCGTCAGCGGGTTTGCACCCCGCCCCGGTTACCGTTCGGGCCGGCACCGCCCACGCGGTGCACGCACTCAGGATCGACGTGACGAACATCACTTAGGCTGGCTAGGGGCACTTTGCCCGCCCGGAAACTTCCGCCCCACCGGTATCAGCCGTCACTCGGATCATCGTCTGGCTGTGGTTCTCCGCACGACCAGCCGCGGAGCCATCACCGCCGACACCGCGGAGGTACGGCCGTGATCCAGCCGTTCCACCACCGCCTGGACCGCACGCGTGGCCTGCTCTGCCGGCTCCTGGCTCACCGAGGTCAGATCGATGTGCGCGAGTTGCGCCAGCAGGCTGTCGTCGTAGCCGGTGACCGACACGTCCCCGGGCACGTCTACTCCGCCGCGCCTGAGTCCATCGAGCATCCCGATGGCGATCCGGTCGTTGGCGCAGACCACCGCCGTCGGGCGTCGACCGGAGAGAAACGCCTGCGCCGCGCTCATCCCGGTGTGCTCGGTGAAGTCACCGTCGATGACGCGCACCTCATCACCGAGCCCGTGGCGTCGCATCGCCCGTAGATAGCCATTCCGCCGATCTGCGGAGATGAGACCGGACCCACCCGATACGTGCGCGATCTCCTGGTGCCCGAGTTCGACGAGGTGGTCGACAACCGCAGCGATCCCACGACCGTCGGCTGCCCGTACGACATCCAAGGACGCCACCGACGCCCGTCGGCCGACGATCACGGTGGGCAACCGTTCGCCGAGCGCGGCCAAGGCGTCGGCCGGGAGTTCGGGCCCGAGCAGGATCAGTCCTTCGCAGCGGAAGTCCAGCAGGGTGTCCAGGACCTTGGCTTCCCCATGGGTCGGCGTGACAGCCCCGAGCACCACCTCATATCCGGCACCGTCGGCGGCCCCCACGATGTCCTCGACCATCTCCGCGTGGAAACTGTTGCGGATGTCGGTGGTCACGCCGATCAGATGGGTACGCCGCGCCGTCATCAGCGCGGCGGTGCGATTGACCCGATAGCCGAGTTCCTCGGCAGCGGCGAACACCCGCTGGCGGGTGTCGTCACTGGGCCCGGCCGCTTTCCGGAACACCAACGACACCAATGCCTTGGACACACCTACCCGGTCTGCAATGTCCTGCATCGTCGGTCGGTCCCGCCGGTTCTCCATCGTCCTCCGCTTCCACAGCCTCGAACCCGGTCATGGGGTTGACAGGCGCCTGTGACGCGGACCATAGTAGCGTAGTTAAACCGGTCTAATAGACCGGACCAAAGACCTGAGGATCCGTCTCGGAAGGAGTGATCGAAAATGACCGAATCGATAGGGGTAGCCGTCATCGGTGGCGGAATGGCCGGGCGCGCGCACGCAGCCGGGTATCGCAGTGCCACCACAGTGTTCGGCACCGATCGCCCCGACGTGCGCCTCGTCGCGATCGCCGACATGAACGAGCAGGTCGCCAACGACACCGCCAAGCGGTACGGCTACGAGCGCGCCGAATACGACTGGCGCGCCATTGCCGAGGCGCCTGACATCGACGCCGTCAGTGTGGTGGTCGCCAATCATCTGCACCGCGAGATCGTCGAGGGCCTGCTGGCCGCGGGTAAGCACGTGCTCTGCGAGAAGCCGTTGGCCGGATCCCTTGCCGACGCCGAGGCGATGGTGGCCGCCGCCGCCGCCTCCGATCGCGTCACCGCCGTCGGCTACACCTACCGCCGTTCTCCCGCCGTGGAGATGATCCGACGTGAGCTGGCCGCGGGCAACCTCGGCGAACTCGTCCATTTCAACGGTCACTACTGGTGCGACTACGCACTCGATCCCACCTCGCCGATCACCTGGCGCTACAAGGGCGGTCCCGGCACCGGTGCACTCGCCGACGTCGGCAGCCACCTGCTCGATCTGTCGGAATTCGTCTGCGGGCCCATCGTCGAGGTCAGCGGCGCGTCATTCGCCACCATCGTCAAGTCGCGCCCGGTGCCCCTCGGCGTCACCTACGGACACACCAAGGGAGCCGTCAGCGATGAGCTGGCGCCCGTGGACAACGAGGACGTCGCCACGTTCACGGCCACCTTCGAAAACGGCGCTGTCGGAACGTTTTCCGCGTCGCGGGTGGCCCACAATCTGCCCGACGGGCTCGGCTTCGAACTGTTCGCCTCCAAGGGCTCGGCATCATGGGACCTGCACCGCGCCGGGGAGTTCCAGATCTCCAGCGATGACGTCCGCAGCGATGTCGGCGGGCCGCGCCGCGTGCTCATCGGGCCCGAGCACCCCTACATCCGGGGCGGCCTGCCGATGGACGCAGGCGGCGTCGGACACGGCGTTGCCGATCTCTTCGTCTACCAGACCCGCGCGTTCCTGGACCAGATCGCCGGCATCGGCGACCTGGGGCCGCTGCCTGATTTCGAAGTCGGCCTACGCGGGCTGCGGGTGGTCGCGGCCATCACCGAATCCGCGAAGTCCGGCGGCACCGCCGTCAAGGTCATCTGAAACCCGAGTCCTCTGAAACCCGAACCCCACCCCCACAAAATCCGAAGGGCCACAACCATGAAACTCGGTGTCTACACCGCAATCCTGCATGACAAGCCACTGCGTGAAGCGCTGGAGGTCATCGCGTCGCTCGGTCTGACCGGAGCGGAGATCAACGCCGGCGGCTTCCTGCCCGCACCGCACCTGCCCGTCGACGAACTGCTCTCCGGCGAGGTCTCCCCCGCCGACTATCTCGCGACCTTCGACGGCACCGGAGTGTCGCTGGCCGGGTTGAACTGCAACGGCAACCCCCTGCACCCCGACCCCGAGGTGGGACCGGAGGACGCCGAAGATCTCCGCAAGGCCATCCGGGTGGCCGGCCTGCTCGGCGTCGACCGGGTGGTGACCATGTCCGGCCTGCCCCACGCGCATCCCGGCGGCCAGTGGCCGGCCTGGCACGTCAACACCTGGGACTCCGGATATCTCGACTCACTCGATTACCAGTGGGACGAGGTCGCGGTGCCGTTCTGGAAAGAGATCGACGCGCTGGCTCGCGAGAACGGCGTGAAGGTCGCCATCGAGATGCACCCGCAGAATCTGGTGTTCAACCCACCGACGCTCAAGCGCCTGGTCGACAAGACCGGTGCCACCAACGTCGGCGCCGAGATCGACCCGTCGCACCTGTTCTGGCAGGGCATCGACCCCGTGGCGGCCATCGAGTGGCTGGGCCCGCTGGTGTTCCACGCGGCCGCCAAGGACACCCGCATCAATGACAACTGCAAGATCTACGGGGTGCTCGACGATCGGTTCACGCGAATCCCGCTGGACCAGAACCCGACCGGGCTCGGCGGCAAGCACGTGGTCAACAAGTGGCCGGAAGATTCCGCATGGGATTTCGTGGCCGTCGGAGAGGGTCACGACGTGGACTTCTGGTCGCGTTTCCTGCAGGCGCTGGAGAAGGTCGACCCCACGATGGCGGTCAACATCGAGCACGAAGACGTGGCCTACGGCCCGCTTGAGGGCCTACGGATCGCCGCCGAGACACTGAAGGCGGCCAACTCCACCACGGTCGGCTGACCCTCGGTCGTACGTCTCACCACTGTGAGCCCTCAGGGACCTCCCGAGCAGTGACTCGGTGAGGTCCCTGTGTGGGTTCGGCGTTCTCCGACAATCAGCTTGTGCCAGAAAAGGATTCTCGATATGCGTATTGGCCTGGTCGGTTACGGCGTCGGCGGTCGCTACTTTCATGCCCCGTTCATCGTCGCCGCCGAGGGTTGTGAGCTCGTCGGTGTGGTGGCGCGGTCGGCGCAGAAGGTGGCGGACGCTCACAGCGATCTGCCGGACGTGCCGGTCTACGGATCACTGTCGGACCTGATCGACGCCGGAGTGGATGCGGTGACGATCTCGACGCCACCTCACACCCGGCGTGAGCTGGTCCTGGAGGCCGTCGCGCGCGGAGTACACGTCGTCGCCGACAAGCCGTTTGCACCGACGGCGGCCGCCGGCCGTGATCTCGTCGATGCCGCGAACGACGGCGGTGTTCTGCTGAGCGTGTTCCACAACCGGCGCTGGGACACCGACATCACCACGCTGCGCAGTGTGCTCGACAGCGAGGTCCTCGGTGAGATCTGGCGCTTGGATTCTCGCTTCGATCTCGACGAAGCCGACACCTTGGAGCCCGGCCCCGACGGTGGCCTGTTGCGAGATCTGGGCAGCCATCTGGTGGATCAGGCACTGTGGCTGCTGGGGCCACCGCAGCGGGTGTCGGCACATCTGGACTGGTTACAGCTGCCCGAGGGACGCACCGACGCCGGGTTCGTCCTGACGATCTCCCATGCCGGTGGTGCCCACTCCCACCTCTCGGCCAGCAAGGTCAATCGAACCGAGTCAAAAGAACTGCGGCTCTTCGGCTCCCGTGGCAGCTACGTGTCATCACAGTCCGACGTCCAGGCCACGGCGATCTTCGCCGGCCGGCGTCCGGTTGCCGACCTGCGCGCCTGGGGTTTCGAAGAACAGCAGCGCTGGGGCACCTTGGCGACTGCGCAGGAACAGCGGTCTGTACCGTCGCTGCAGGGTTGCTATACCGACTTCTACGTCCGATTCGCCGCTGCGGTAGCGGGCCGTGATTGCCAACCGGTGCCTGCGTCGGAGGCCATCGCGACGCTGGCGGTGCTCGACGCCGCCCGGCGCAGCGCCGACAGCGGCCTCACCGTCACGATCTGACGGCAAGACCCCGCCGACCTCTTCGGTCGACGGGGTCCTGGGATCTGTTGGTGCGTAGCGCTATTTGCGCCCGAGCTCGTGAGACAGGGCCTCGAGCTCATTGCCGCCCGCCATCTCCTGGGTGAGATGTTCGAGGTTGATCTCGTCGTAGGTGCAGTCCAGCTTCTGACGCCCCCGGTTCAGCAACACGAAGTGGTCGCCCACCATATACGCGTGGTGCGGGTTGTGGGTGATGAAAATGACCCCGAAGCCCTGTTCCTTGGCCGCGGTGATGTAGCGCAACACCACACCGGACTGTTTGACACCCAACGCCGCCGTCGGCTCGTCCAGGATCAACACCCGCGCTCCGAAGAAGACCGCACGGGCGATCGCCACACACTGGCGCTGCCCTCCGGACAGTGATCCGATGGGCGCGTCGACGTCGGGCAGGTCGATACCCATCTTCTTCAGTTCCGAGATCGTGGTGGCCCGCATGGCGTTGATGTCGAGAGACTTCAGCAGGCCCTTCTTCCGGAGTTCCTGACCCAGGAAGAAGTTGCGCCACACCGGCATCAGCGCGACGACGGCCAGATCCTGGTACACCGTGGCGATGCCGGCGGCCAACGCGTCCTTCGGGGACTCGAAGGTCATCGGCGTACCGTCGACCAGCAGCTCGCCCTCGGTGGGCTTGTGCAGACCAGCGATGATCTTGATCAGCGTCGACTTGCCCGCACCGTTGTCCCCGAGCACGCCGGTGACCTGCCCGGCACCCACCCGGAGGTTGATGTCCTTGAGCGCGATGATGTTTCCGTAGCTCTTGCCGACACCCTTGAGCTCGATCAGAGGCGCCTCGCCACCCGAGGGGCTTTCGGCGATCGGCGCTTCAGCGGTTGTACTCATGGACTCTGCACCTATCTCTTCGCCGCGTAGTTACGGAAGGCGTTGTTGGCGATCACCGCGAACAGCAGCATGGCGCCCAGGAAGAACTTGAACCAGTCGGGGTTCCAACCGGCATAGACGATGCCCTGATTGGTCATGCCGAAGATGAACGCACCGATCAGCGTGCCGATCGCCGTGCCGTAGCCACCGGTGAGCAGGCAGCCGCCGATGACCGCGGCGATGATGTACAGGAACTCGTTACCCACACCCTGGCCGGACTGAATTGTGTTGAACGAGAAGAGCACATGCATGCCGACGAACCAGGCCGCGAAGCCGACGAACATGAACAGGCCGATCTTGACCTTGTTCACCGGCACACCGACCGCCCTGGCGCTGTCCATGTTGCCGCCGACCGCGAAGATCCAGTTTCCGATCCGCGTCTTGAACAACACGTAGGTCGCGACGACGGTGAACAGGATCCACCACAACACAGTGATCCTGACCGAGACGCCGAAGATGTTGAACGACGACGCAAAGACCTTCTTGGCGGAGTCGAAGCCCTGGATGTCAGCCACGTTCGATGACGCCACCTGGCCGGTGACCAACTTCGTGACCGCCAGATTGACACCGGTGAGCATCAGGAATGAGCTCAACGTGATCAGGAAGGAGGGAATCTTCGTCTTCATCACCAGGTATCCGTTGAGGAAGCCCACGGCGAGTGACACACCCAATGCCAGAGCTGCACCTACCCACATGTTGAGGTGCAAGTTGTAAGACAGCATTGACGCCGCGAGTGCGCTGGTGGTGACCGCAACGCCGGCGGAGAGGTCGAACTCTCCGCCGATCATCAGCAACCCGACAGCGACCGCCATGATGCCGATGGTCGAACTTGCGTACAGCACCGTGGCCAGGGCCTCGGGGCTGCGGAACGGCGGAGCTACGGCCGCGAAGAAGATGAAGATCCCGATCGCACCGACCAACGCGCCCATCTCCGGGCGAATCAATAGCCGCTGCAGGCGGTTCTGCTCTTTGACCCGCTCGTCGGTGACGACCTTGTGCGTACCGAGGTCGAGATCTGCCTGGGTTGTCATTTTTCTACCTTTCCGGCCGGCTCAGCGAGTGCCGGCTTCAGCCAGTGCCGCGACCGAATCGATGTTGGTCTTGTCGATGAAGGCCGGGCCGGTCAACGTCGCCTGGCCACCGCCGATGACGTTCTTGTTGTTGAGGTAGAGCCAGAGCGAATCGACGGCAAGGTAGCCCTGCAGGTACGGCTGTTGGTCGATGGCCCATTGAACGCTGCCGTCCGTGACGGCGGAGACCAATGCGGCGTTCGTGTCGAAGGTGCCGATCTTGGCCTTGCTGCCCGTGTTGGCGACGGACTTGACCGCGGTGAGCGCGATCGGGGCGCCCAGGGTGACGACGTAATCGACACTGGGATCCTGCTGCAGCTTGGCGCCGATCGTCGACTCCACCGCGGTGAGGTCGGTACCGGTGACGTTGAGGTTTGTCACCGTGCCGCCGGTCAGACCGGCCTTGACGCCGGCGCACCGGGCCTCCAACGCTACCGAGCCCTGTTCCTGGATCACGCAGACCACGTTCTTGGCGCCTTCGGTGCCGAGTCGCTGCCCGACGCTTTCGCCGGCCAACTTCTCGTCCTGACCGAAGTACTCGAGAGCCCCCATGCCCTTCCACTGGTCGATGCCCGAGTTGAAGGCGACGACGGGGATGCCCGCGGTGACCGCGGCGGCAACCGCGGGCTTCAGGGCGTCGGGCGTCGCCAGCGTCGTGGCGATGCCGGCCACCTTGCTATCGACCGCGTTCTGGATGAGGTTGCCCTGCTCGGGGCCTTCCTTGTTGTTCGAATACTTCAGCTCGATGTTGTCTTTCGCTGCGGCGGCCTCGGCGCCCTTGCGGATCAGGTCCCAGAACGTGTCACCGGGAGCTTCGTGGGTGACCATCGCGATGGTCACGCGCGGGGTGTCCACGGTGCCGCCCGATCCGCCGTCGCCACCGGCCTCCTCGGGCGCCCCACCTGTGCTGGAGCAGGCGGCCACCAGGGTCGCAGCTGCCGCGACACTTGCGAACTTGACCCAGCGCCGCTGCGGGCCCATCTGCAACTTCATGGATTCTCCTCTAGGAATGACATCTCGGGGGACGGACTGCGACGCGACGGTGGGCCGGCCGCAGATCACGCTCTACAGAAGATGTAATACGCATCACACGGAGAAGTCAAGACTTTGTTCTGACATTAGGACTGCAAGTCAAATGATGGCCGGCCACAACCGGCGACCGCCCAGGAGTTGGAGCATGCCCTGACTACCTGACGAAAATCCAAAGCACTTGCTCGCGAAGGGTATTCACCGATTATGGAAGCTGGCGCCGCCACGGAGCATTCGCGTTGGTTACGACGCTGACGGCACACGTCGCGAGGGGCGGATTGCATTCATCCCGGGCCACGTCCATGCCCGAATGGGTGCCGCCACCGCCGCGCCGTCAGAGAGTCAGCGGTCGACGAGGGTGGTATCGAAGTAATAGCGCGAGGCGCGGTACACGTGATTGCCGTACTCGACGACGCGGCCCGAATCGTCGAATGCGGTGCGCTCCATGACCAGCAGCGGCGCCTTGGGCTTCTCGTCGAGCAGTCGGGCTTCATCGCGGTCGGCAGACTTGGCGCCGATGCGCTGGCGTGCCAGCCGGATGTGCACCCCACGCGACCGAAGTGCCTGGTAAAGGCCGGCCTTTTCGAGTTCGTCCTGATCCGGCGCCAACGCGGCCGGCAGATAGTTGGTCATCACCGCCAGCGGCTGACCACCGGAACTGCGTAGCCGCCGCATCGTGACCACCTCGGCGTCCGCTTCCAGATTGAGATGTACCGCGATCTCCGCGGACACCGGCCCGATCCGGTACTCGAGTACCCGCGTGGCCGGTTCCTGCCCTGCCCGCGTCAGATCGTCGAACAAGCTGGTGAGCTCGACCGGGCGATGCACCGGGGTCTGCACCACCTGGGTGCCGACGCCGCGTTTGCGTACCAGCAGACCCTTGTCGACCAGTTCCTGGATTGCTCGTCGTGTGGTCGGGCGCGAAAGATTGAGCCGCGAGGCCAAGGCGAGCTCGTTTTCGAAGCGGTCTCCGGGCTTGAGTTGTCCATCCATGATCGCCTTTTCGAACACCTGGGAGACCTGGAAGTACAGCGGAACCGGGCTCGAACGGTCGAGTTCGATGGACAGCGTGGTGGTCACCCTTGCTCCGTTCCTTCAGCGCCGGCCCCTCGAGTTCGCTGGCGATGGCCATCAGGGTACCGCGCCGCGACTGAAAGTAAGAATGTCCGAACAAACTCTTGACATCGGAGGGTGACCCGGAGCACAGTCGTTATCAACACCGGGCGGCCACCTTCTTCGTTTCGACCGAGGAAGCGCTCGGTCCGGCAGGCGGGCAGGCGCCACCACTTCGCAGGCCAGATGAATACCCAAGCGATCACCGGATTCGGAGTCAGAAGTGACCCTCAAAGAACCTCTTGACGTTCTCGCCATCGGGCGAAGCGGCGTCGACATCTATCCTCTGCAGATCGGGATCGGACTCGAGCAGGTGGAGTCATTCGGCAAGTTCCTCGGCGGCAGCGCCGCCAATGTCGCTGTCGCGGCAGCCCGCCTGGGCAACAGCGCCGCGTTGATCTCCGGAGCCGGCGACGATCCGTTCGGCAAGTTCGTCCGCGACGAGTTGGCGCGCCTGGGCGTCGACAACCGCTTCGTGGCCACCCACGGCGAGTACCCGACGCCGGTCACGTTCTGCGAGATCTTTCCGCCCGATCATTTCCCGCTGTACTTCTACCGCAAGCCGTCGGCACCCGATCTCCAGATCACCCCGGGCGAAATCGACGAGGATGCGGTGCGCAACGCCCGCCTGTACTGGTCCACCGTGACCGGACTGTCCGAGGAGCCCAGCCGCAGTGCACATTTCGCGGCCTGGTCGGCCCGCGACCGGGCACCGTTGACGGTCCTCGACCTCGACTACCGCCCGATGTTCTGGGAGTCCCCCGGCGCCGCTACCGAGCAGGTACAGCGGGCGCTCACCCAGGTCACCGTGGCCGTCGGCAACCGGGAGGAATGTGAGATCGCGGTCGGTGAATCCAACCCGCACCGGGCCGCCGACGCGTTGCTCGATCTCGGAGTGGAACTGGCGATCGTCAAACAGGGGCCGCGTGGGGTGCTCGGCAAGACCAGACACAGCTCGGTGACCGTCGCGCCGAACGAGGTCGATGTGGTCAACGGCCTGGGCGCCGGAGATGCATTCGGCGGCAGCCTGATTCACGGGCTTCTCCGCGATTGGCCGTTGGAGAAGACCCTGCGTTACGCCAATGCCGCCGGCGCCATCGTGGCCTCGCGGCTCGAATGCTCGACCGCCATGCCCACCGCCGCCGAGGTGGCGGCACTCGCCGAACAGACCGCAGTGGAGGCCGTCAATGTCTAGCGGAATCTGCCCGGACTACGCCGCGGTGACCGATCTGCGCGCCACCGATCCCGGCGCGGTCGCCCGAGCCTGGGATGCGCGCACCACCCGCCCCGTCCTGCGCGGGAACGGGCGCCTGATGATCGTCGCCGCGGATCATCCGGCCCGGGGCGCACTGGCCGTGGGCACTCGCCCCACCGCGATGAACAGCCGCACCGACCTGTTGGACCGGTTGCGTGCGGCGCTGGCCGACCCGGGAGTCGACGGCGTGCTGGCCACCTCGGACATCCTCGACGACCTGCTGCTGCTCGGCGCACTCGAGGACAAGGTGGTGTTCTCGTCGTTCAACCGCGGCGGTCTGGCCGGTGCGGCGTTCGAACTCGATGACCGGATGACGGGGGCCACCGCGGCTTCAACGGCCGCTGCCCACATGAATGGCGGAAAGATGTTGTGCCGCATCGCTCTCGATGACCCCGGCACCGTGGCTACCATGGCCGCTTGTGCGCAAGCGGTCGACGAGCTGGCCGCCGCGGGCCTGATCGCGATGCTGGAGCCCTTCATGTCGAGCCGCATCGAGGGCAAGGTGCGCAATGACCTGTCCCCGGACGCGGTGATCAAGTCGATTCACATCGGCCAGGGCCTTGGGTCAACATCGGCGTACACCTGGATGAAACTGCCGGTGGTCGACGAGATGGACCGGGTGATGGAAGCCACCACACTGCCCACGCTGCTCCTCGGTGGTGACCCTGCCGATCCGGACGAAGCCTTCGCCAGCTGGGAGAAGGCGCTGGCGTTGCCGTCGGTGCGCGGGTTGATCGTCGGCCGCACGCTGCTGTACCCGCCCGACGATGACGTGAGCTCCGCGGTGGCGACCGCGGTGGCGATGGTGCGCTAGATCATGCACAGCAAGCTCTACATCCCCGCCCGCAGCGCCGAGCTGCCCCTCACTGTCGACGTCACACCCGCCTCGGCGGGGTGGACCGAATCATCGCTGCAGGTGGTCGAGTTGGTGGACGGTCGAGGTATCGACCTGTACACCGGCGACACCGAAGTGATGATCCTGCCGCTCGCCGGCGGCGGCACCGTGGCCTGCAACGGGGAGACCTTCGAATTGTCGCCCCGCGGCTCGGTGTTCGACGGGCCGTCGGACATGGTGTACCTCGGCATCGGCCAGGAGTACCGGCTCACGGGTGCCGGGCGCTTCGCCATCTGCGGGGCGCGCGCCAAACGCGCCTTCCCGAATCGCCGGGTGGCCGCCGCCGACGTGCCGCTCGAGCTGCGCGGGGCGGGCAACTGCAGCAGGCAGGTGCACAACTTCGGCACCGCCGACACCTTCGAAGCGGACTCGCTGATCGCGTGCGAGGTGATCACCCCCGGCGGCAACTGGTCGAGCTACCCCGCGCACAAACACGATGAGAACACCGCCACCCAAACAGCTTTGGAAGAGATCTACTACTTCGAGATCGCCCCCGGACCGGATGACTCGCGCGGATTCGGCTATCACCGCGTCTACGGCACCCCCGACCGGCCCATCGAGGTACTCGAAGAGGTGCGTACCGGCGACGTCGTCCTGGTGCCGCACGGCTACCACGGTCCGTCCGTGGCGGCCCCGGGCTATCACATGTACTACCTCAACGTCATGGCCGGACCGGGCGCCGAACGCGCTTGGAAGATCGTCGACGACCCCGAACACACCTGGCTCCGCGACACCTGGACCGACCAGGCCATCGACCCCAGACTGCCGTTTTCGATTCGGGGCAGAGCCCCAATAGGAGAGTGACCGTGGTTTCCACCGCACCGATGCGACCGGAGAAATCACCCGACGCCGAGCCGACAGTCCGACTGACGGTGGCGCAGGCGACCATTCGGTTCCTCGGCAACCAGTACGCCGAACGTGACGGCGAGCGCGCCAAGTTCTTCGCCGGCTGCTTCGGCATCTTCGGCCATGGCAACGTGGCCGGCTTGGGGCAAGCCCTGTTGCAGGACGAGATCGACGCCTACGAAGCCGGCACCGAGCCCGCACTGCGGTATGTGCTGGGCCGCAACGAGCAGGCCATGGTGCACAGTGCGGTCGCGTTCGCCCGCCAGAAGGACCGCCTGCAGACCTGGGCGATCACCGCCAGTGTCGGCCCGGGGTCCACCAACATGCTCACCGGGGCCGCCCTGGCCACCATCAACCGGCTCCCGGTATTGCTGCTGCCTGCAGATACTTTCGCCACCCGCGCCAGCTCTCCGGTGCTGCAGGAACTCGAACTCCCGTCCAGCGGCGATGTCACGGTCAACGATGCCTTCAAGCCGTTGTCCCGCTACTTCGACCGGGTCTGGCGGCCCGAGCAGTTGCCTGCGGCCCTGCTGGGGGCCATGCGGGTGCTCACCGACCCCGCCGAGACCGGCGCGGCGACGGTGGCCATTCCGCAGGACGTCCAGGCCGAAGCCTTCGACTGGCCGGAATCGCTGTTCGCCGAACGTACTTGGTATGTCGCCCGCGCCCTGCCGGAACGTGCGGCGATCGCCAGGGCCGCCGAGGTGATCCGCGCGGCACGCAAACCGTTGATCGTCGCCGGCGGCGGTGTCATCTACTCCGGCGCCACCGATACCCTGGCCGCCTTGTGCGAGCAGACCGGCATCCCGGTGGGCCAGAGCCAGGCCGGCAAGGGCTCGCTGTCCTATGACCACCCGCAGTCCGTGGGCGCCATCGGGTCCACCGGCACCACCGCCGCCAACGCCCTGGCCACCGATGCCGATGTCGTCATCGGCATCGGCACCCGCTACAGCGATTTCACCACGGCGTCGCGCACCGCGTTCGGCAATCCGGACGTGCGCTTTGTCAACATCAATGTGGCATCGCTGGATTCGGTGAAGCAGGGCGGAGTCAGTGTGGTCTCCGATGCCCGTGAGGCCATCGACGCCCTACGGGTGGCGCTCGACGGCTATACGGTCGACGACGACTACCGCACCCGGGTCACCGAACTCGCCCGGGAATGGGACGACATCGTCTCCGACGCCTACCGGGTCGAAGACGGGGCCACCCTCAACCAGAACCAGGTGATCGGCCTGGCCAATACCCTGTCCGATCCACGCGACGTGGTGGTGTGCGCCGCCGGCTCGATGCCCGGCGACCTGCACAAGCTGTGGCGCACCCGCGACCGCAAGGGCTACCACGTCGAGTACGGGTTCTCCTGCATGGGATACGAGGTGGCCGGCGGGATCGGCGCCAAGATGGCCGAGCCCGATCGCGATGTCTTCATCATGGTCGGCGACGGGTCCTACCTGATGATGGCCACCGAACTGGTGACCGCAGTCCAGGAGAACATCAAGGTGATCCTGGTGCTGGTGCAAAACCACGGCTTCGCCTCCATCGGCGGACTCTCGGAGGCGTTGGGCTCCCAGCGGTTCGGCACCTCCTACCGTTACCGCGGTGACGACGGCCGCCTCGACGGCGCCAAGTTGCCGGTGGACCTCGCCGCCAACGCGGCCAGCCTGGGTGCCGACGTCATCCGGGTGCAGACCGCGGGCGAGTTCACCGACGCGGTCAAGGTGGCCAAGGCCAGCGACCGGACCTGCGTCATCCACGTCGAGACCGACCCGTTGATCCCCGCACCGGACAGTGAATCCTGGTGGGATGTACCGGTTTCGGAAGTATCCACCCTGGACTCGACTCAGCAGGCCTATCGCACCTACGCCGACTGGAAGAAGATCCAGCGGCCCTATTTCAAACCCTCTGACCGTTAGTGAGGACACAGTCGTGAGCACAATTCTGGTGGGATCCGCGCCCGACTCGTGGGGCGTCTGGTTCCCCGACGACCCGGGGCAGACGCCCTACACCCGGTTTCTCGACGAGGTAGCTGCTTCCGGCTACCAGTGGATCGAACTGGGGCCGTACGGCTATCTGCCCACCAACCCCGAGCAACTCGCCGATGAACTGGCCGCCCGCAATCTGAAGCTCTCGGCCGGCACCGTGTTCGAGCATCTGCATCAGGACGATTCCTGGGAAGCGGTGTGGAAGCAGATCGAGGATGTGGCCAAGCTGACCGCCGCCGTCGGCGGCAAGCACGTCGTCGTCATCCCCGAGATGTGGCGTGACCCGTCCACCGGCGCCGTGCTCGAGGACCGCAACCTGACCCCCGCACAGTGGAAGAAGAAGACGCAGGGGATGAACGACCTCGGCAAGGCGATGTTCGAAAAGTACGGCGTGCGTGCGCAATATCATCCGCATGCCGACAGCCACGTCGACACCGAGGAGAACGTCTACCGGTTCCTCGACGGCACCGACGGTGAATTCGTCAACCTGTGCCTGGACACCGGCCACATCAGCTACTGCGGCGGTGACAACATCGCCATCATCGAGCGTGCGCCGGACCGCATCGGTTATCTGCACCTCAAACAGGTCGACCCCGAGGTGCGGGCCAGGGTCGAGGCCGAGGATCTACCGTTCGGCGAGGCCGTCAAACTCGGCGCGATGACCGAGCCGCCACGCGGGATCCCCGAGATGCCGCCGCTACTCGACGCCATCGAGAAGCTGGGCATCGACGTGTTCGCCATCGTCGAGCAGGACATGTACCCCTGCGCGGTCGACACTCCCCTGCCCATCGCTCGACGCACCCGCGACTATCTCGGGTCGTGCGGCGTCCCCTCCGTCAAGTTCTGATACCGGTCAAGTTCTGATACAGGAAGTCTGAAGAATCATGTCTGACTTACGAATTGCCGTTCTGGGTGTCGGTGTGATGGGCGCTGACCACGTCGCCCGCATCACCTCGAAGATCAGCGGGGCCCGGGTGGCGGTCGTCAACGACTACTTCACCGACAAGGCCGAGCAGCTCGCGTCGAGCATCCCGGGCTGCCGGGCGGTCGCAGATCCGTTGGACGCGATCGCCGATCCCGAGGTCGACGCGGTACTCCTGGCCACTCCCGGGCCGACCCACGAGAAACAACTGCTCGCCTGCCTGGAACACCGCAAACCGGTGCTCTGCGAAAAGCCGCTCACCACCGACATCTCGACATCACTGGAGATCGTGCGGCGGGAGGCCGAACTGGGGGTCAAACTCATCCAGGTCGGGTTCATGCGCCGCTTCGATCACGAATACGCGCAGTTGAAGGCGCTCATCGACGGCGGCGAGCTGGGCACCCCGCTGGTCATGCACTGCGTGCACCGCAACCCGGCCGTTCCGCCGTCATTCGACAGTTCGATGATCGTGCGCGATTCACTGGTCCACGAGGTGGACGTCACCCGGTTCCTGTTGGGTGAGGAGATCACCTCGATTCGGATCATCAAACCGGCCGCGAATCCAGCTGCGCCACAAGGACTGCAGGACCCCCAGATCGCCATCCTGCGCACGGCAGGCGGCAAACACGTTGATGTCGAACTCTTTGTCACCACCGGCATCGCCTACGAGGTGCGCACCGAGGTGGTCGGTGAACTGGGCAGCGCCATGATCGGACTCGACGTCGGCCTGGTCCGCAAATCGGCACCCGGCACCTGGGGGGGCCAGATCACCCCCGGCTTCCGGGAGCGATTCGGTCAGGCCTATGACACCGAGGTGCAGCGCTGGGTGAACGCAGTTCGGGCCGGGGCGCAGACGGGCAGCTACATCGACGGCCCCTCGGCCTGGGACGGCTACGCGTCCACCGCCGTGTGCGAAGCCGGCGTCAAGTCACTGGAATCCGGCGCCGAGGAATCCGTCGACCTGGTTGAGCGAGTGGGGGTCTGAGCATGAAGATGGCGCTGGACCCCACCCCGTTCCACCACGACTACGAGCTGCTCGATTTTCCGCGGCTGGTGGCCGAACTGGGCTACGAGTACCTGCAACTGACTCCGCACCGGGACTTCATCCCGTTCTTCAACCATCCCCGCGCCGACGACGATCTGGTGGCGAAGTTCCGCAAATCCTGCGCCGACGCCGGAGTGGGTATCGCCTCGGTGCTGCCGGTACTGCGCTGGTCCGGACCCGACGAGGACGCCCGCGAAGCGGCAGTGCGCAACTGGAAACGCGTCATCCAGATCACCGTCGACCTCGGCATCAACGTGATCAACACGGAGTTCTCCGGTCGCCCGGAACGGGCCGAGGAATCCGAGCGGGCATTCTTCCGGTCCATGGAAGAACTGGTGCCGATCTTCGAACGCGAAGGTATCGACGTCCGGATCGACCCGCACCCCGACGATTTCGTCGAGGACGGGATGGAGGCGCTGCGGATCATCCGCGGAGTCAACTCCCCCAACATCGGCATGGTGTTCGTCGCGTGCCACTCGTTCCACATGAGGGGCACGATGGGGTCGAGTATGGGTGAGCTGATCCGGGCGGCAGGCAACAAGCTGCGGTTGGTGCACGTCGCCGACACCATGGACCACCACCGCTCGCACGGCCTGCGCTACATCACCAACCCCCCGGGCAACCCGGTGCGAGTGCATCAGCACCTCAAGATCGGTGACGGCGACGTCGACTGGGACGAGTTCTTCTCGTCCCTCGCCGACATCGACTTCTTCGACCGGCCCGACACCGTGATGGTGTCGTCGGTGTTCGCCGAAGACGAGACCGCCCAGGAGGTCTCGCGCTATCAGCTGGCCACCATGACCGATTACATCAACAAGCACACGAAGTGAGACGAAAGATGACCACCACCACCATTTCCCACTGGCTCAACAACAAGACGTTCACCGGTAGCAGCACCACCACCGCACCCGTCACCAACCCGGCCACCGGCGCCGTCACCGGTGAGGTGGCGCTGTCCAGCGTCGAGGATGCCCGCGCGGTGATCGATGCCGCCGACGCGGCGTTCCCGGACTGGCGGGACACCTCGCTGGCCAAGCGCACCACCATCCTGTTCAAATTCCGCGAACTGCTCAACGAGCGCAAGGGCGAACTCGCCGCGATCATCACCAGCGAGCACGGCAAGGTGCTCTCCGATGCCCTCGGCGAGGTCAGCCGGGGCCAGGAAGTGGTCGAGTTCGCCTGCGGCATTCCGCATCTCCTCAAGGGCGGCTTCACCGAGAATGCGTCCACCAAGGTCGACGTGTACTCCATCCGGCAGCCCCTCGGCGTCGTCGGCGTGATCTCGCCCTTCAACTTCCCGGCCATGGTGCCCATGTGGTTCTTCCCCATCGCCATCGCCACGGGCAACACCGTGGTACTCAAGCCGTCCGAGAAGGACCCCAGTGCCGCCTTGTGGATGGCGGCGCTGTGGGCCGAGGCCGGTCTACCCGCCGGAGTGTTCAACGTTCTGCAGGGCGACAAGACCGCTGTCGACGAGCTGCTGACGAATCCGAAAGTCAAGTCGGTGTCCTTTGTCGGGTCCACCCCGATCGCCAAGTACGTCTATGCCACCGGCACCGCCCACGACAAGCGGGTGCAGGCTCTCGGCGGTGCCAAGAACCATGCGGTGATCCTGCCCGACGCCGACCTGGACCTGGCGGCCGACGCCATGGTGAACGCCGGCTTCGGTTCGGCCGGCGAACGCTGCATGGCCATCAGCGCCGCTGTGGCCGTGGGGCCCATCGCCGACGATCTGGTGGCCAAGATCGCCGAACGCACCACACCGCTGAAGATCGGTGACGGCACCAAGGATTCGGATATGGGCCCGTTGGTGACCAAAGCCCACCGCGACAAGGTGGCCTCCTACATCGACGCAGGCGAAGCCGACGGTGCCAAAGTCGTGGTCGACGGCCGCACTGTCGACGCCAACGGTGGGCAGGACGGCTTCTGGCTGGGCCCCACCCTGCTCGATAACGTCACCCGCGAGATGAGCGTGTACACCGACGAGATCTTCGGCCCCGTCCTGTCCGTGGTGCGCGTCGAAACCTATGACGATGCACTGGAATTGGTGAACAGCAACCCCTACGGCAACGGCACCGCGATCTTCACCAACGACGGCGGCGCGGCCCGGCGCTTCCAGAACGAAGTCCAGGTCGGCATGGTCGGCATCAATGTCCCGATCCCGGTGCCCATGGCCTACTACAGCTTCGGCGGCTGGAAGGCCTCACTGTTCGGCGACAGCCACGCCCACGGCATGGACGGGGTGAACTTCTTCACCCGCCAGAAGGCCATCACCCAACGCTGGCTCGACCCGAGCCACGGCGGAATCAACCTCGGCTTCCCCGAGAACAGCTAGAGAACCCCGGCCGAGTGGGCGCGGGGCACCCCGAGCGCCCGCGCTCGCTCGCCGAAGGATTTTCATGACCGAACTCGTCGCCACCGCGTGGACCAGCGCAGGCGCCATCTCGCCGACAGACAGCCCGGCCCTGAGTCCAGTCCCGATCGGCGAACGGATCGCAGCCGTGGCGACTGCCGGCTACCGGGGTATGGGCCTGGTGGCCGACGACCTGGCGGCCATTGGTGGATCGATCGGCTTCGCGCGGCTGCGCGACATGATCGCCGACGCCGGTCTCACGCACGTCGAGATCGAACTGCTCGAACGCTGGTGGATTCCGCGCGGGGCGGCCGGCCACACCTATGCGGTCCGCGAGCTTCTGTTCGAGGCAGCTGATGTTTTGTCGCCTGCGTTCATCAAGATCGGCTCGGAGAACGGCCCGGCCACCACCGAGCCCCTTGCCCTCGTCGACCCGTTGCGTGAACTGGCCGACCAAGCCGTGGCGCACGGCACCCGGATCGCCATCGAGACCATGCCGTTCTCTGCCATCGCAACCGTGCCGATGGGTGTCGAGATCATCACCGCAGCAGCACATCCCGCGGTGGGACTGCTGATCGATGCCTGGCATGTGTTTCGCGCCGGCACATCACTGGACACCCTGGCCGACGTGCTGCCTGCGGAACTCATCTTCGGCGTCGAACTCGACGACGCCGCACCCGAGGTCGTCGACACCCTGTTCGAGGACACGGTGGATCGGCGACTGCTGTGCGGCGAGGGGTCCTTCGATCTCTCCGGCCTGGTGCAGCTTCTGCGCGACAAGGGTTTCGACGGCCCGTGGGGAGTCGAGATCCTGTCGACGGAGTTCCGCGCGCTACCGGTGGATCAGGCGCTCGAACTCGCTGCCGACTCAGCTCGGACTGTGCTCTGAACTGGTGTGAGCGCACACATTTGCTCGCACCGATGCGGTGTGTCGTGTGCCGACACGCTCGGTCGCGGGTGGTAGCCACCGTCCCCGTTGCGATGTCTATAAATGTCCGAACATAAAGACAAACTCGCGAGTCGCCGAGGGGATCCCCCGACGCAAACTGCCCGCCTCCGAGTGACACACGAACTTGTCACTCCGAGGCGGGCAGATGTCGCACCTTGACTCGTACTGGTATCCCCAGCACGGTCGTGAATCAGGTCAACTCAGAGGATGTAGAGCATCTCCTGGTATGTCGGCAGCGGCCACAGGTCGTCGGCCACGACGCCCTCCAACGTGTCGGCGGCAGCCCGCACCGCGTCCATCAACGGCAGCAGGCTCTGCGCATGCGCAGCCTCCTCGGCCGCGGAATCGCCACCGTGGGCAGCCATGGCCGCCTTGAGCGCCGTCAGGGCCGTGGTGAGCTCCGAGATCGGCGTCGACACCGTCTGCAGCAGCGTGGTGTCCGGCTCCATGCCGGCCGCGATGAGCGTCGCGACATTGGAGGCCAGCTCGGTCTGGTAGCGGACCGCAGCGGGCAGGATCACCGTCGAACCGATCTCCAACGTCAGCTTGGCCTCGACGTTGACGGTCAGAGCGTAGGTCTCGTAGCGGACTTCTTCGCGGCTGTGCAGCTCGCGCGCGTTGAAGACGCCGTACTTCTCGAAGACCTCGATCGCCTCGGGCTTCCCCAGCTCGGGGATGGCGTCCAGGGTCATCTTCAGGTTCGGCAACCCGCGCGCCTCCGCCTCGACGGCCCAGTTGTCCGAGTAGCCGTCGCCGTTGAACACCACGGCGCCGTGCTCGGTGATGATCTCGGTGAGCAACTGCTGCACGGCCACATCGAAGTCCTGGCCTTCGCCGACGCTCTTCTCCAACGAGGTGGCCATGTAGTCCAGCGAATCGGCCATGATCGTGTTGAGGATGATCATCGGCACGTTGATGGTCTGCCCCGAGCCCGGCGCGCGGAACTCGAAGCGGTTGCCGGTGAAGGCGAACGGGCTGGTGCGGTTACGGTCGCCCGGATCGGTCGGCAGGATCGGCAGTGTGTCGACGCCGATGATCATGGAGCCCTTGCCCTTGGACGAGGTGGCCGCACCCTTGGCGATCTGGTCGAACACATCGGCCAACTGGTCGCCGAGGAAGATCGAGATGATCGCGGGCGGGGCCTCGTTGGCACCGAGGCGGTGATCGTTGGTGGCCGAGGCCACCGACACCCGCAGCAGGCCCGAGAACTTGTGCACCGCGCGGATCACCGCGGCGCAGAACACCAGGAACTGGGCGTTCTGGTGCGGGGTGTCGCCGGGTACCAGGAGGCTACCGAACTGCGCGTTTCCCAGCGAGAAGTTGACGTGCTTGCCGGAGCCGTTGACACCGGCGAACGGCTTCTCGTGGAACAGGCACTCCATGCCGTGCTTCTTGGCGATGGTCTTGAACGTGGTCATGAGCAGCTGCTGGTGGTCGGCGGCGACGTTGGCCCGCTCGAACATCGGCGCGATCTCGAACTGCCCCGGGGCGACCTCGTTGTGCCGGGTCTTGGCCGGGATGCCGAGCTTGAACAGCTCCCGCTCGGTGTCCATCATGAAGCCGAGCACGCGGTCGGGGATGGCGCCGAAGTAGTGGTCGTCGAACTCCTGCCCCTTCGGCGGCTTGGTGCCGAACAGCGTCCGGCCCGCGTTCAGCAGGTCGGGGCGCGCGAGGAAGAAGTGCCGGTCCACGAGGAAGTACTCCTGCTCGGGACCGCAGAACGCGACGACCTTCTGGTTCTCGTGCCCGAAGAGCGCGAGGATGCGCGCCGCGTGCTCGCCCATCGCCTGCTGCGAGCGCAGCAG